>JACTVF010000102.1 GCA_019695435.1 Methanoregulaceae archaeon
TGACCCCCATGATCCTCATGCCAGGATGTTTCTTCATTACGGGGATCTTTCCGATTCGGAACAGATCGCAAATATCATGTATAATTTCCAGCCGGATGAAGTGTTTCACCTTGGTGCCCAGAGCCATGTCCGGGTAAGTTTCGAGACCCCTGAATATACCGGTAATGTCACGGCACTCGGCACTACCCGCCTTCTTGAGGCAGTCCGACGCAGCAATCACGGGATGAAGTTTTACCAGGCCTCATCGAGTGAGATGTTTGGCTCTGCCTCCCCTCCGCAAAATGAAAAAACCCTCTTTTTGCCCCGCAGTCCCTATGCATGCGCCAAACTTTATTCCTACTGGATGACCCGGAATTACCGTGAAGGGTACAGGATGTTTGCGGCAAATGGTATCCTCTTCAATCATGAGTCCCCCCGGCGAGGAGAGACCTTCGTCACGAGAAAAATCACCCGGGGTATTGCCAGAATTCTCGCGAAAAAAGAACAATACCTGTACCTCGGAAATCTCGATGCCCGCCGGGACTGGGGATTCGCACCCGAGTACGTGGAATGCATGTGGCAGATCCTCCAGCAGAAAGAAGCTGATGATTACGTGATCGGTATCGGGGAAACGCATTCGGTAAAAGAGTTCCTCGACGCGGCATTCTCGTATGCAGGACTCGATGTTGATGAACATGTCAGGATCGACCCGAAATATTTCCGGCCAACTGAGGTGGAGGTCTTAATCTCGGATCCGAAGAAGGCCCGGAAGAATCTTGGCTGGAATCCAAAAATCAAGTTTGACGACCTTGTCAAGATCATGATGGATGCCGATATGCGGGCAGCCGGCCTGGCCCCGGTCGGCGAAGGTGACAAGATACTGAAAAAGGCATTCCCGAAGAAATGGTGGAGACAGGATTGAATACCGGTTTAAGATGCAGGAGTTCCTGAAATGACATTCTGGGAAAACAAACGGATCCTTCTCACCGGGGGCGCCGGTTTTCTCGGCTCCCATATTGTTGAACAGCTGCAACAGCGAGGTGTCAGAAAGGAACAGCTGTATGTCCCCCGCAGCCGGGATCTCGATCTTCGGAAATGGGAGAACTGCGTCAAGGCCGTACGGGATAAGGATATCGTCATCCATCTTGCCGCAAAAGTCGGGGGTATCGGTTTCAACCAGAAATATCCCGGTGAACTTTTCTACGATAATGCCATCATGGGGATCCAGATTATCGAGGCTGCCCGACAAGAAGGGGTGGAGAAATGCGTGATCCTCGGGACCGTCTGCGCGTACCCTAAGTTCACACCGGTCCCCTTCAGCGAGGACGCACTCTGGAACGGGTATCCCGAAGAGACGAACGCCCCGTATGGCTTAGCAAAGAAGATGCTGCTTGTGCAGTCGCAGGCATACCGGCAGCAATATGGGTTTAACTCCATTTATCTATTGCCAGTAAACCTGTATGGTCCGGGCGACAATTTCAATCCGGCAAGCTCGCACGTGATCCCGGCACTCATCAAAAAGTTTGTCGAAGCCGTGCGCGATAAGAAGCCCACCGTTGATGTCTGGGGCACCGGTGCTGCATCCCGTGAGTTCCTCTTCGTGGAAGATGCCGCACGCGCAATCGTCCTTGCCACAGAACGGTACAACAAGCCCGAGCCGGTGAATCTCGGCGCCGGGAAGGAAATTTCGATTAAAGATCTGGTGGAGATCATCCGGAAGCATACCGGATTTACCGGGGAACTTCACTGGGACACTTCAAAACCGGACGGCCAGCCGCGACGGTGCCTTGTCACATCACGGGCTGAGAAGGAGTTCGGGTTTGTAGCGCAGGTACCGTTCGAGGAAGGATTGAAGAGGACGGTGGAGTGGTACAAACAATATACTCTGAATACAACCTAGAATAAGGATAAAATAATACGGGGATATCTCATGCGGATTTCAGTAATCGGGACAGGTTATGTCGGATCGGTTACCGGTGCGTGTCTGGCAGAGACAGGATATGACGTTATCTTCGTTGACCGAAACAAGAAGAAACTCGATCTGATCAAATCCGGTAAAAGTCCTATTTTTGAACCGGGTCTTGAGGATCTGCTACAGAAAAACAGGAAAAAAATCTCGGTGACAACGGATCTGCGTGATGCGGTTGCGAATTCAGCTATTACGTTTATCTGTGTGGGTACTCCCCCAAAAAGAGATGGATCCAGCGACCTGAGCCAGGTCAAAGAGGTTTCACGAACCATCGGCAAAGCGCTCCGTTCAATTGACCGGTTTCATGTCATCGTTACCAAAAGCACGGTCATTCCCGGAACAAATGAAAATATCGTACTACCCATCCTGGAGAAAGAATCAAAAAAGAAAGCATATGCCGATTTTGGGATCGCATCGAATCCTGAATTTCTCAAAGAAGGAACTGCAGTCGATGATTTCTTCCATGCTGACCGGGTCGTTATCGGGACAAATGACCCCAAGACACAGGAGATCCTGGAAACATTCTACAAACCTCTGAATGCACCGGTATTTTCAACGACCCTGCGCATAGCAGAGATGATCAAGTACGCGAGCAATGCGTTCCTCGCGACAAAGATCAGTTTTGCCAATGAGATAGGGAACCTGTGCAAGGATCTGGGGATCGACAGCTACGAAGTGTTTGAAGGCGTTGGCCTGGATGAAAGGATCAACCCGCATTTCTTCCGGTCCGGCATCGGGTTCGGGGGTTCCTGTTTCCCCAAAGATGTCAAGGCGCTCATTGCCTATGCAGACTCAAAGGGAGTACCGTCACGAATCCTGTCAGCTGTGATGGCCTTAAACGAGGACCAGCCGAAACGGCTGGTTGCCCTTCTTAAAAAACATATCAGACTACAAGGAAAAACAATCGGGATCCTCGGCCTTTCCTTCAAACCGGATACCGATGATATCCGCGAAAGCCGGGCGATCCCGGTCATCAGGCATCTCCGTAAAGCCGGAGCTTCCGTGATTGCCTATGATCCGATGGCGATGGAAAATTTCAGGCAGGTGATTCCGGATATCACCTATGCAGATTCCGCATCAGAAGTACTTTCAGCAGATGCCGTGCTCATCGTGACGGAATGGAAAGAATTTGAATCGCTTGATTATCACGGAAAACTTGTCATTGACGGGCGCAGGCTTGAGAAAGCGCAAAAAGAAGCCGCGGTTTATGAAGGTGTCTGCTGGTGAGTAATAACGTCCGAAAAGCGGTCATACCTGCCGCAGGACTGGGGACGAGGTTTCTTCCGGTCACAAAATCGATGCCCAAGGAGATGCTGCCGATCATCGATAAACCGGTAATTCACTATGTCGTGGAGGAAGCAGCCGATTCAGGTATTGACGACATTCTTCTGATTACCGGAAGAGGGAAGCGGGCGATCGAGGATTATTTCGATGATGCGCCCGAGCTCCGGATGCATCTTGAACGCCACGGCAAATCCCGAGAGCTCGATGCCCTCAATGAGATCTCCCGTTTTTCAGGGATCCATTTTGTCCGCCAGCGGGAACCGAAAGGTCTCGGCGATGCAGTTCTCTATGCCGAAAAGCACTGCGAAGGTGAACCGTTTGCAGTACTCCTCGGCGATGATATCATGAAGGATCATATTCCCTGCACGAAGCAGCTGATCGATGTCTTCAACAAAACCGGATCCTCTGTCATCGCCATCCAGGAAGTCCCGACAGAACAACTGAACCGGTATGGTATTGTGAGCGGGAAGGAATGCGGGAAAAACCTCCTCCTGCTTGACGATATCGTGGAAAAGCCGCGGCCGAACGATGCCCCGTCTAATTTCAGTTCCATCGGTAGGTATATCTTCACTCCGGCAATCTTCTCCTGCCTGAAGCGCACAACAAAAGGTGCCGGTGGTGAGGTCCAGCTCACCGATGCAATACGGCTCCTGATAAAAAAAGAGGATGTCTATGCATACGTGTATCAGGGAAAGCGGTTTGATACCGGTGATAAGCTTGGGTATATCGAGACGATCATCGAGTATGCCCTTGATGATGAAGCCATGAAAGCACCTTTGCAGGCATTTCTCAAAAGAGCGTGAAACGATGAAAGCCCTTGTCATCGCTTCGAATAGGAATTAAAAAGGAATAGAAAAATATTTTCAATGGTATACCAATAGGATGAAGAGAAAATGACTTTACCCCCCATGGTGGCCCCACTTGCAACATCTGATGAGCGGGAACCTACGGTTAAGATCCGCCCACCCAAAAAATGGGTGCCGGTAGACCTGCACGAACTCTGGGCGTACCGGGAACTGATCACCTCATTTACGCTGCGCGACATCAAACTCCGGTACAAACAGACCGGCCTTGGGATTGCCTGGGCGGTTCTCCAGCCGCTCCTGACGATGCTCATCTTCACGATCTTTTTCGGGGGGCTCGCGAAGATCCCGTCCGATGGCGTACCGTATCCGCTGTTTGTGCTCGCGGCACTGCTGCCCTGGACGCTCTTTGCTTCAGGACTCACCCGTTCAACGACCAGTATGGTGACGGACGCAAACATCATGACCAAGGTATACTTCCCACGAATGATCATACCCCTTGCCAATATCATTTCACCACTCGTGGATTTCGCAGTCTCCTTTGTGATCCTTATCATAATGATGGTCTACTATGGCTTTGCACCGACGCTTAACATTGTATTCCTGCCACTCTTTATCCTGCTCGCGCTAGGAACCTCGCTCGGGGTCGGGCTCTGGCTCTCGGCATTGAATGTTAAGTACCGCGATTTCCAGTACACGGTTCCCTTCCTGATCCAGATCTGGATGTTTGCATCGCCGGTCGTGTATGCATCCAGCCTCGTGCCGGCATCGCTGCGTATTTGGTACGGTCTCAACCCGATGACGGGCGTGATTGAAGGGTTCCGGTGGGCACTTCTGGGTTCCGGAGCGCCCAGTGCGATGGTGCTTGTCTCGGTGGGCATGGTCATTGTGCTGCTCGTCTCCGGCATGTTTTACTTTAAGAGAATGGAGCAATATTATGCGGATATTGTGTGAGATGGGAATACTTGACTTTCCGGGGTTATCATAATTGGAAAAGCGAGGGCATATAAATGACTTTGAATAGTGAAAAAACAGGTATTATATACAAATTTAAAAAAATCGTTTTAGATTTGTATTTAAGGATTCGGAAAAAACCAACATTTGAGAATCTATATCAAACAAATTTGGAACAACCAAAAAATCGGTTACTTTTAAAAGCTACTGCTGATGATATGAAAACAGCGGCTGAAGAATTAGCAGCAATAAAAATTGAAAATGTTGATGAAATTAACATTTTTCAATATACAAATAGAGTATCAATAGAATTATCAAATCTTTGTAACTATTCGACGTTTCATAAAAAATGTCCACTTAGTTTTGAAGTAGATACTCGAATACTCCCTGCAAAAATTGTAATTAGCGTTTTGGATATTCTACATAAGTATCATTTCAAAGGAATGATAGCTTTTCATACATTTAATGAACCTTTGATAGATCCTAGATTGTTCAAATTCATTGAATATGCAAAAAAAAGTTGTCCTGATAGCACTATATATTTTTCAACAAATGGTTTCTATCTTGATCAGAATTTGGCAGATGAACTGGTTGAATGTGGATTGACGCGTCTTCATATTTCTGTATATTCGCCGAAAGAATATGAACGATTATCAAAAATTAAATTACCTATCCGTATTGATCTTGAAAAGATGATTTTATTAAATATAATCCCAGAGTTATACCAATCACCAATTTTAAATGAAAAGACTCCTTGCCAAGCTCCACTAGGAGAAATTATTGTCACGCGAGATGGACAAATATCATTATGCTGCCGGGACTGGCAAAGAAGATATATTTTGGGTGATCTTAATGAAGAAACGTTGGAAGAAATCTTAAAACGAGGAAATCTTCAAGCTATCCATTCTCATTTAAGTAAAGGGAACAGGTTATTCAATATATGCCAAAGGTGTAATTGGAGTAGATAGTGAGGCATTCATGATATTTTTTGGTTCTTCTGCTTGTTGGGGGATTTATTCTACTTCTGGCGAATGGAATTTGCGACAGTCGTGGTGTGATGTGAAAAGTAGTTTTTTTGTCTGATGATATGTGATCCTGATGTCTAACAATATTGCTATCCAAGTCCGTGATCTTGGGAAAAGATATACTACAGGTGGATCTCCGGAAAAATACCATACCTTCCGGGATGCCATCGTCAATTCGGTGAAGGCACCGTTCAGAAGATTGAACAGGCAGGGTGCTGACCGATCTGCGGATAAGTTCTGGGCGCTTAAAGACGTTTCATTCGATGTCCATCAAGGAGAGGTTGTCGGGATTATTGGTAGAAATGGTGCAGGTAAAAGTACTCTCCTTAAAATCCTCTCTAGAATAACAACACCTACTGAAGGGGGAGTAGACATTTATGGGCGTATTGGCTCACTCCTTGAGGTGGGGACAGGTTTTCATCCGGAACTTACCGGGCGCGAGAATATTTTTTTAAATGGGTCCATCCTTGGGATGAAAAAAAGTGAAATTGAAGAAAAATTTGATGAGATCATAAAATTTTCTGAAATTGATAAGTTCATCGATACACCTGTGAAACGATATTCCAGTGGGATGTACGTCCGGCTTGCATTTGCGGTGGCTGCCCACCTGAACCCTGAAATACTTATTGTTGATGAAGTTCTTGCGGTAGGGGATACAGGGTTCCAGAAGAAGTGTCTCGGCAAGATGGGGGAAATATCGAAGCAGGGAAAGACGGTATTATTTGTCAGCCACAATATGGCTGCTGTTTCGGCCTTATGTTCAAAAGCAATGGTGCTGAATCACGGTTCTATAATATATCCAATGGGAGATACGGATGAGGCGATCAAATACTATATCGACAGCATCAGCCAGAAATCTCTCACTGACTTAACAGAACGGAAGGACCGCCAGGGCGAGGGAAAAATCCGGATTACCGGTTTTTTAATTTTGGACAAGGATGGAAATCGCCAGGTGGTTTTAGTATCCGGTCAATGGGTTGAATTTCAAATTCAATATGAATGTATATCTGAAAAAAAATTTAATCATGTAAGAAGTGATATTTCCATCTCATTGACATCAGGTAGGTTCATAACACTACTTAGTAACACATTTTCTTCTGAATTATTTGATCAAATTGCTAAAAAAGGTCATTTTAGTTGTATTATTAAAAAATTACCTCTTTCCACAGGAGAATATTTTTTTAATTTACAAATTCGCCAGAATGAATTAATTCAAGACTGGATACTTGAGGCTGTTCGAATTTCTGTTGTATCGGGAGATTTTTTTGGAACAGGAAAATTACCCCCATCATCACATAGTGGTGCGTTATTTGAACAACAATGGAAATATCTTGAATAATATGAAATTAGCTCCAATTGTTTTATTTACATATAATCGGCCTTGGCATACTCAGGAAACGATAAATGCGCTTACAAAGAATGGATATGCGAAGGAAAGTGAATTATTTATCTATTCCGATTGCGAAAAAAATGAAACCGATACGGAAAAAGTTCGTGCGGTTAGGAATTATTTAAAGACAATACAGGGTTTTAAAAAAATAACCATTATTGAGCGCGAAAAAAACATTGGCCTTGCAAGGAATATCGCGGATGGGGTCACTGAAGTAGTGAATAAGTTTGGAAGAGTAATTGTTCTAGAAGATGATTGTATTGTATCTCTTAACTTTCTCTCTTTTATGAATAACGCCCTCGATTTTTATGAGAATACAAAAAAAATCTGGCATATCAGTGGCTGGAACTACCCCATTGAACCGGATGGCCTGCCTGAAACCTTCCTGTGGCGAGTCATGAACTGCTGGGGATGGGCAACATGGGCGGATCGCTGGAAGCATTTCGAGCGCAATCCCGAAAGACTTATTAACGAATTTTCCATAGATGAGATCAACC
>JACTVF010000508.1 GCA_019695435.1 Methanoregulaceae archaeon
GATGGTTTATTTAACAGTGTATTCAACGGCTCAAGCGACCTTTTTAATAAGTTGGAGCTTGCAAAATCCCTCGACGCGCTTTTGCTTGCCCGGCAGGACGTTCAGTATTCGACAAACAAAGATTTGGACAACACCATAACCGCGAATATGCGTCTTGAAGTGGTGACTTTGCCGGTTGCTGGACAAGCAGAAAGCCAAGAGTGGACGTTTACTGCCAATGGCATCGGTTTTCGCCCCGCAGAGGCCCGGATGCAAGCCGAGGAACGGATCATCAAACAAATAGCCAACGATACCAATCTGTCGTTAAGCCTTCAAAATCACTGACATGAAACCTCGACGCTTCATCACAATCATCCTGTGCATCATCTTGTGCGGCCAGACATTTGCACACGCACAGGATATGGATACCGAGATTTCCAAAATGGCCGAAGACCTTGCCGCCCAAATCAAAAGCAACGGCAATAAGAAAATTACCGTGCTTGATTTCACTGATTTGCAGGGTGGTTCAAGCGAGTTGGGGAAATATGTCGCCGACCAATTGACAGTTGATTTCGTGATGACCAAGCGCGACTTCTCTGTTTTGGATCGCGCCAACCGCAAAAGCATTTTAGACGAACATCAATTGACCGCGAGCGGCCTGATTGACCCGGCCACCGCAAAGAAGCTTGGTTTGTTTACGGGCGTTGATGCCTTGATTATCGGCAACATTACTCCCATCGGCACAACTATCAATCTTACCGCCAAAATCATCACTACCGAAACCTCTGAGGTTGTAGGAGGCGCGAAAGCAAAGTTCAAATCGGACGACGCCACGCAACAGCTTCTCTCCCAACCGGCGCAGGCTAAAGAGGCGTCAGGTGGTAGCGCGGCAACGCCCCCGCCGAAACCGTTCGGCGATTTGCAGGCCAAGGTCGAATCGCTGCAACTGCTTCCCGGAGACAACGTCTACGGCTTTGCGAGGCTGACCTTGATCATCACCAACACAAGTGCATCCCAAACATACGGAGTGGCTTTGAATCCCGATTTCCGTAACAAATTCAATCTCATAAACAGCCGAGGTGATCAATTTGAAGTGACCGAGGTAAGCGGTATTGACACCGCATTTGAAGGCTTTGGCGGCGTTAGAGGATCAGTCACTGATATTTCTCCCAAAAGCTCGATTACCATCGTGGCCAAAAGCCAGGTCAGGTGGACGGGAAGGCCGGGCGAATACCGGCCGTACCACCTTCAAACGGAAGTGATTTTCGGAGCGGAATCCGAGGGCCGGCATCCCGACCTTAGAAAATACAATCTCGTCTTGGACATAAAATGACTTGAATGAAATTTCTTCCCGCTTCACAGCGGGATAGAATTTATTTTCACAGAAAATTTCCAACCCGTCCGTGGGTGAACCCGTTTTCGCGTGAGCGATGAGGGAGGTTTTTGGCGAGCGCGGCATCCCCAATGTAAGAGCCGCGCGAGCCATAAAACCGACCGAAGTCGGGGGTGTCGGACAATCGCAAAATCGTCGAACAGTATTGTGAACAAAGGCGATTCTGAAATCGTTACCCCTCCCCATGTGGGGAAGGGTGTGGGGATACCCTAATCAGGGGGATTTTCTTCAAGGACAGTTCGAGTTTGTGTCAGAAAGGACCACGTTGCGCAGCGACCGTTGTTTTAGCCAATGAAATCCAGTGTTTTTTGAAGGAAACGGTTAAGGTTTGAGCGCGTAATAGGCGGGGGAAAAATTATTTACGTTCTGCATTCACATCACAGTCGGGCCGATGAAAAAACACCAACGAAAAGACGATCTCACGTCGTCAACCGTTTAAGAATCCGCCAGCACAAATGAGGATTCAGGGGAATTCCAAATTCTTTTAAGATGTAAGCGGAGAGCATCTTCGCGTTTACCGGCCTTGACATGGCGTTTGATTGTTTCAGATATGTTTGCACCTTCTTCAATTGTGTGGCGTTCAGCGTTGACGGACGCCCTGGACGCGATTCTTCTTGCAGTCCTTTAATGCCGTGCTTCTTGAACCGCGTGACCCAATAGGCGACGGCGCGGGGCGAATCACCATAGATTCGCGCGGTTTCACTGGCGGAAGAACCTTTCAATACCAGCGCGACACTGTGCAGCCGGTGCAAAAGCCGTTCGCGCGAAGAATCTCCGCGCAATGTCACAAGCATCCCTTTGGTTATCACGGGCCTTGATTTTTGTTTCATTTTATGCTCGCAATCAATTATGTAATTTGCTATACTCTGTCCATGAATAAATACTTCATTTATTGCCGCAAATCGAGCGAAGATGAAGACCGTCAAATCCTCTCGATTGACGCGCAGCTTTCCGAATTGAATGCCATCGCGCTGCAAAACGGAATGCCGGTTGCCGCCACGTTCACCGAAAGCAAGAGCGCGAAGGAGCCGGGCCGGGAAGTCTTTAACGAAATGCTCCGCCGGATCGAACGCGGCGAGGCCACCGCCATTCTATCATGGAAATTGGACCGGCTCGCCCGTAATTTCGACGACGGCGGAAAGATCATCGGCCTTTTGCAGCGCGGCGTCATTCAGGAAATCCGAACGTTCGAGAAATCGTATTTGCCGACCGACAACGTGTTAATGATTGCCGTTGAGCTTGGCATG
>JACTVF010000103.1 GCA_019695435.1 Methanoregulaceae archaeon
CGGCCAGAACCGGAATGCGGTCGTAATGGCGCTTATCGATGGGCCGAACCTCTTCCGGTACAAGTTGCCAGATCCCCGGGCCACGCTCGACGAGATCCTCTCTAACGTGCGGGTCGCATACCAGGCCGGCGTGATCCACGCGGATCTTTCAGAGTACAACATCCTCATTGAGGATGGGAAATGCGTCATCATCGACTGGCCGCAGTGGATGGAGACCACCCACCCCAATGCCGGCGCCATCCTCGAACGCGATATCAGCAATATATTAGCCTTCTTTTTGCGGAAGTACAAACTGGAGTATGACCCCGGGGAAGCACTGCGATGCGTGACCGGCTGATTGTTTTTGGGATCGATATCGTCAAAGGTTCAGTGAGGTCGCGATCCCGTCGGCCGATGTACGCGCTTGTCCGTATGGACGGGCAGGCGATTTTAAGCGAGAGCATGGTCTCGATGTTCCGGCTTTTCCGGTTGCTCTCCGAGGAACGGCCCGATATCCTTGCCGTCGACAGCCTCCAGGAGATCGCGACCGACCAGCACGAACTCTTCTCCTTTTTGCAGGGCCTCCCGCCGCAGACCAAGCTCGTGCAGGTGACTGGCGGCGAGAAAAAAGAGACGCTCGGGAAAGTCGCCGCCCGGTTCAATATCAGTTTCGACCGGTTCGACCCGTTTGCCGAGGCCCGTACCACGGCCCGGGTTGCATCGCTTGGCGCCGGCGCAGAGGTCATCGCTTTTCTCGACGAGAGCGAGGTCGTGGTAAGCCGTCACCGGTCACCGGGCCGGGGCGGGTGGAGCCAGAACCGGTACGTCCGGAAGATCCACGGTGCCGTCCAGTTCAAGGGCCGTGAGATAGAGCAGCAGCTTGCGGCGCACGGGCTCCGGTACGAGAAAAAGGAGACCAAGGCCTTTGGGGGGTGCAGCCGGGTGGCCTTCCGGGTCTTTGCTGTAAGGGGCCAGGTACCGGTCTCTACGTACCGCGGCGCTGACGTGCAGGTCAGGATCAGCGGCAAGAGACTCGAACGAATCCGGTTCCGGCCCCTATCAGGAAAGCCCCGGTACCTGATCGTGGGGATTGATCCGGGCACCACGACCGCGGTCGCTGCGCTCGACCTTGACGGGAACCTCATGCACCTTGAAAGCTCCCGGCAGATGAACATGTCCGGTGTGATCGAGGCCCTGTACCGGGTCGGAAAGCCGCTGGTCGTCGCCTCCGATGTGCAGGAGATGCCGTACTCGGTGGAGAAGATCCGGCGGGCGTTCTCGGCGGTCTCTTATACCCCAAGGCAGGACACGAGCGTCGAATCCAAACTTTCCCTCACCGCTGGTTTCCCGTATGCAAACGTCCACGAGCGGGACGCGCTCTCGGCAGCGCTCGATGCCTATCTCCAGTACCAGAACAAATTCCGAAACCTCGTCAGGCGCGTGCCCCCGGGCCACGACCTCGACGAGGTACGGGCCGGGGTGATCCGGGGCCAGGCGCTCGACCAGGTGCTCATCGACTTAAACGCCGTTGCACCGGCCGCCTTGGCAGAGGAGGCACCTGTCGCACCTGTCGCGGCCCGGCATGACGAGCGGGTGCGGGTGCTGGACGGCATGGTCAAGCGCCTGCGCACGTACGTGGCTGAACTCGAGGAGGAAGTCAAGGCAAAAGAGTACGAGATCCACCGGCTCCAGGGACGGCTCCGCGCCATGCACGACACCCGGGACGTGCAGCTGGCAAAGGATGCCGAGGTGACAAAACAGGATGCAATCATTCAGAGCCTGAAAAAACGGCTCAGGAAAGCGGAGCGCCACAGCCGCACGCTCGCAAAACGGGTGGAACGGATAAGGACGTTTGCCGAGCTATCTATTGACGGCGAGGCGCTGCCGGTAAAAGTGATGGATGTGCTCACAAAGGAGGCGTTTCGCCGGCTCATGGACGATACCGGTATCCGCGAAGACGATATCGTCTTTGTACAGCGCACAGACGGCTGGGGGCGAAGCGTGGTCAGGGATCTGGCCGATATTCAGGTCCGGGCCCTGATCACTCCCGCTCACGGTGAGCGCGACCCGCAGATCCTTCCCGCATTCCGGGAGGCCGGCATCCCCCTGCTCACCGATATGGATGCCGGCGTGCAGGTGCGGGGCAGGGTGGGGCTTGCCGCAAAAGACCGGTTCGAAGCTGCCATCGCCCGCTGGCATGACGAGCAGGTGCAGTTTTTGCGCGAGAGAGAATCCAGCCGGATCGAGCACATGTTCAAGGAGTACAAGAGCGAACGTGGAAAGGAAGTGCGCAAAGGGGGCTGACTATGGACGATCGGGAACTCTTGAAGACCGTGATGGGAATAGTCGGGGAAGAGAACTGCCGTGACGACTGCGCCGTGCTGCCGTGCGGCGACCAGCTGGTAGTGGCAACGACCGACATGCTTCATAAGATGACCGATTTTGTGGAGGGCATGACTGACTGGCAGATCGGCTGGATGAGCGCTGCCGTCACCATCAGCGACATCGCGAGCATGGGCGCAGCGCCGAAGTACGTCCTCATCGCGGTGGGGCTCGACCGGTGGGAGCATCTTGCCGGTGTCATGCAGGGGGCACAGGACTGCTGTAAAAGATTCGGCGCAGCGATCATTGGTGGGGATATTGATCATCACGATGAACTTACGATCGTGACGACTGGCCTTGGCCTTGTGGACCGTGCGCATCTTGTGCAGCGGACCGGCGCCCGGCCGGGAGATCTCGTCTGCATCACCGGCACCCCGGGGCAGGCTCAGGCATGGCTCGACGGGTATAAGCAGTTCGAAAAGGCGCTTTTCGAACCGCAGCCCCGGGTGGGGGAGGGACACCTGCTCTCATGTGGGGGAGTGACCGCGATGATGGACGACAGCGACGGGATTGCCCTCTCACTCTACGATCTTCTGGACGTCAATGAATGCGGTTTTTCCATAGACTCCGGTAAGGTCCCCCATCCTGCCGGCATCCCGGAATTGCAGGCACGGGAGCTTACGCTGTACGGCGGCGGGGATTACGAACTGATCTTCACCCTGCCCCCGGACCGGTACCCGGTGGCCGGCGTTCCCTGCACGGTGATCGGTCAGGTGATCCCCGAAAAGACCGTACTCGTAGACGGTAAACCCGTGGAGAAACGCGGGTACCAGCACCGGTGGTCGTAGCCCGCCATTAAGGGATGTGCCTGTGCATTTCTCTTAAATACAAATAACAAAAGATAATGGATAATCAAAGACCCGTTCACCCATCATGGAATCGCTGGAAAGCAAACTGGATAGACTCTCCCCGGATCAGCGCCGGGAGGTCGAGGAATTTGTTGACTTTCTGATCCAGCGAGCGGAGGGGATACGCGTCACCGTGCAGGTCGCGCCGGCACCCCATGACGTCCCGATGGTAGCAAAATCCGTTGCGCCCCCGCTTATCATCCCGGATCCCGTCCCGGTTGAGGAGTCGGGCGTGCCTCCGGCCCGGGAGGCTTATGTTCCCCCTGCAGGATCTGCTCCCGTGCATGAGGATGCCTCCCCGGCCGTCATCCAAGAGATTGCCGTGGATGACGGGACTGACGGGTACTTCGATTACGGGAAATTTGAGAAGGCTGCTTACCCGGCACCGCTCCCCCCGTCTCCGGCGGATGAAGCCGTAAAAAAAGTCAAGAGAAAATTGATACAAAAAAGCGAACAGGCGCCAACGAACCAGCTGCTCGACTGGATTGATTGACCGTTTTGGGAAGCGGGAGACAGATAGACTTGGCACCCGTCCGTGAGGAAATTTTAGCACTCGTTTAAAAAAATATTCAACAACGATGGACTCGACGGGATTCGAACCCGTGGCCTTCACGTTGCAAACGTGACGATCTACCCCTGATCTACGAGCCCTTTTTGTGTGGCATATACTTTTTCTGCGGCTTCCATATAGTTGTTACTGATCCGCTTGTAAAAAAAAGGAAAAACGGGAGATTGCTCCTTATTACCTGCTTATGGGTGCGTATGCTTATGATAGATTGTGAAGATGGTGACAATCGCACCGATAATTGCCGTGATGATACCGAGCACGGCTGCAACAACCGAAGGGCTCGACCAGACCGACGATGTATCTGTCGTGGTTGTTGTCACCGGGACCGTCGTTGGGGCGGTGGTCGGGCTCTCGCGTGGAGGGAGCGATCCGAACGCTGTGATGGTGCCGGCACCAACGACCGAGATCGTCGTGTCGTAATCATAATAACCGGTCATCGCCAGTTTGAGCGCGTGACTTCCTGCCGAAATGCCGGTAAGATTGACCGGGGTTATGCCCTCGTAGACACCATCCACGAAAACGTTAGCCCCGAGCGGTGAGGAATACACCGATACATTTCCGGGAGCCACCACACTGGCTGCCGCGGTCGTTGCAGCTGCCGGAACTGTGGTATTTACACTGACCGGTGTGGTTGTTGCAGGAACCGTGGTCTCTGTGGCAGCCGCCGCCGGGCTGCTGCGCAGCGCCAGCAGGTATATGATCAGGCGCTCGTTGATCAGGTCGGTATCAGTGCTGCTGAGGTATGCCTGATCGGCAGGTGGCAGCCAGGCGACGACATACCCGCTCCCGTATGGCGTGAAGAGCAGGGCAGGATCGCTGTTATCAAAACTCATGAGTGTTGTCGCGCCGGCCCGTGCCTCGTACTGCTCCCGGGTCGAAACAAGCGTTGTATTGGGAAAACGCGAGGGCATCCCGGCAAAGATGTTCTCGGAGATGGTCGTATTGGGATCGGTTTCGAGCAGCGCAAGGCTCGGGGGGGCGATGCCTGACGTCAGTGCTGGCAGGATATCGGTAAACCGGGGGAGATCTGTTCCGGTCACGACCATGATCCTGCCGGCTTTCGTGGCATTTGCAAGTGCTGTTGCGGTCTCCTGGGTAAACCCTGCATCCCCGCCGATGAAGATGACATCCATGGATGTATTGGTAAAACACGAAATATTGTTGTCGAGTTCGACGCCCGCGGTGCCCGGAAGGGCGCAGGCCACCTCAAAGGTGTCCTGGTGAAGGGCCGGGACAAATCCTGCAGCATCACCATAAATGGCGGTATTGATGGCGGCAGACGGCATCACCAGCACAAGGGTAGCACACAGCACCGCCGCACACATGGTCAGAGTGCGAGGTAGAATTACCATGAACATGTCTCCTAATCTTGAGATCACTGTTGGCCGGGCACCGTGTTGATGTTTTCGTATCTGCCCGCACGCTTAAAGAACGCCCGGCGTTTTTTCCGGCGTTCTCCTGAAGGGGGCGTTGCCGAAGATGAATATTTTATAAAACACCATGCCCAAGAACTGATCAGACCCGGGAAAAGCGGTTACCTGCCATCCCGGAATAACCGGAGATACCCTCATGGTAAAACTGATCATTGAACCAAAGAAGGCAAAGGATGGCCAGATCGATTACATCGTCACATACCACGATGTAAAAACCGACAACCAGTTTACCATTACGACCACAAATGACCTGAACGAGGCCGTGCAGCGCCTCAAAGAGACGCTGGAAAGCGAGGTGAAAATCCTCACCACGAAGTAAAACATCCCCAAAAAAAAATTCTCACGCTCTTTTTAATAATTGGCTTTCTCTCTCTGCAGGAATCCTTCTATTGCCCGAGTACTGGATGATCGGTCTCCTTCGTATGACCACGTCCCCCGGGGTTTATCGATAGAGTCTCCGGTTTCTGGCAGGTTGAGTATATCTTAGTAGATTCCAGGGCAATATATCCCAGGAAAGGAATTCCAACTGTTTGGGGGACGTGAAATCGATCGGGATTTTTGGGCCGGGATCATGCAGAAGGCGGATGAAGAATTATTCCGGATCTATTCCGTAAAATTAAACTAGTTGGTAAAATACCGGAGGATCAATCGATATGGAGAGACAGGGAAACAAAGGCACTCTGAAATTGACATCCGGCGAGTTGCTTGCAATCATACTAATTTTCATCGGGATTTTGGTATTCCTCCAGATTATCACGGGTACCGGCATTTTTGAGAGGTCATGTTCTGTCTCAGTCTCCCCGTCATCTGCTGCGCCGAACACACCATTTTTGGTCTTGCTGACATCGAACATCCCCATAACAGGGAAAATCGATACTATTGACTACGTAGTTTACGGTATTAATCCATGGATCAATAATACTGCTTTCTGAAGTACGGCTTCGGCTCTCTGATGTTCAATGGCTCAAGGGCTGCATTTTACCTCAAATCTGATGGATATTGGTACCAATACACTGATTCAACGGGTAAATATGATGTCAGATCAGGCATGTCATTTCCATCACCGAAATTATTCTCCCTTGGCTCACCCGGAAATTATACTATCGATGTCCTTTACACAACATCTGGTGGTGCCGGGGGAGATCCAACGGCAACGGTAACTATAAAAAATAAATAAAAACTACAATTAATTTCCCGGCTCGGCAGGCCTCCACATAAGAGAACCGGAACAGAAAAGGAAACGCAGCAACCTGAATTTCGCGATCGCTCTCAGGGAACTTTCTTTGAGAAAAATGATTTTTAATGAGCCGGTTTTTTAGGGTTTTAAGCAGCCAGACATAATTTATATCTCCTTTTTATTTTCATCCAGGACAAAATATGCCATGAATCCGAAAATTATGCCCACAACCAGTGCGAAAGCCGGTAGTATGCCAAACGCCGTCAGCATAACTGCGACGATTATCCCGAGAATTAGCCCTTTGATCTTTGGGGTTTTGAGGGTCTGAAAGTTCATACCAACTCATTTTTGTAATTCAAATAAATAGGCATCTCTTCTGGTGGAAGGGGTTCTGTTGTATCTGCAGGACGTTTACATGGTCACCATTGTTGGGTCACGACAATATCATGTTCGTCAGGTCCCGTTAACGCAACGGCACCTCCCATGGTACAGGTACACGTTCGAAAAAATTAATTTCCGCATCTTTTGAGGGTTAACACCGGAATAATCAAAGTAAATCTCAGGTTTTCACCAGGGCAGAATCATGAAAAACGAAAATGGACCCGGCGGGAATTGAACCCGCGGCCTTTACGTTGCGAACGTAACGATCTACCCCTGATCTACGAGCCCGAGAATTGTGGTATACAGTTCTCCCGCGGATGGAATATAGTTGTTGCTGTGATGTGGCACTACCACGCGAAAAATAAAAAATCAGAGGATAATCTCGATATCGAGCTTCTCTGCCAGTTCCTTGTACCGGTTCCTGATCGTGACTTCAGTAACCCCTGCCACTTCCGCCACTTCGCGCTGCGTGCGCCGCTCGCCGCCAAGGATGGATGAGATGTAAATTGCGGCAGCCGCGACACCGGTCGGGCCTCTGCCGCTCGTGAGCTCGCGTTCCCCGGCCTGCCGGAGGATCTCGACCGCACGGCTCTGCACCTCTCCCTTGAGCGTGAGCCCGGAGCAGAACCGGGGCACGTAGTCGATCGGGGAGGTCGGGAGGAGTTTCAGGCCGAGTTCACGGGAGATGAACCGGTATGTTCTGCCGATCTCTTTTCTGGAGACACGGGATACTTCGGCGATCTCATCGAGCGTACGGGGCACGCTGCACTGCCGGCAGGCCGCATAGAGCGCCGCAGCCGCGACGCCTTCAATACTCCGACCCCGGATCAGGTTCTTGTCCACCGCGTCACGGTAGACCACGGCGGCAGTCTCCCGCACGTTTCGCGGGAGGCCAAGGGCGGAGGCCATACGGTCAAGTTCCGAGAGCGCAAAGGCGAGGTTTCTTTCCGTCGCATTGCTCACGCGGATCCGGCGCTGCCACTTGCGGAGCCTGTAGAGCTGGGCACGGTTCTTGGACGAGA
>JACTVF010000104.1 GCA_019695435.1 Methanoregulaceae archaeon
CCAATGTCAGTATAATCCGGTGAAGTTTGTGTGGATGCGTTCGTGTATGCCGATACCATGTCGCTTGCAGCCATGCTCAGTCTGTCCGTGTCTATCACCCTGCAAGCAGGGCCGGTAGCATCGATCGTGTATATTGTCCCATTTACTTCCCCACACGTTAATCCGGTAATAGATGCACCGGTGAGAGTACTCATTCCAACATTTCCGGTAATAACCGATGGAGGGATATCGGTGATCGCTGATTTTGCCAGGATCACGAAATTCCCGGCTGTTCCAAGATTCACTGCTGTTGCATTGTTCGCCATCACGCCGGGAATTATCGCGGCAGTCATCAGGCAGATCAATGCTGCGGTAACAACAATGGAGAAAAGGTTTCCTGTACTTTTTTTTGTCCCGGTCATGGTATACTCCCTGAAGGTCATCCTTTATGCAGGAAATATACTTTTCGGATTATTTCATCTTTTGCTATACGGAGACCGTCCAGCCAGAATGGCTGGGGATGTACCGCACCCTGCTCTATACCTCTCGGTTTGAAGCGAACCGCGTGTACGTTGCCCTCCGCAGGAAACACGTGTTACCCCGACCCCCCGGAACCCCGCGGTACTGGCATCGTCTGACAGGAGGATACCCATCAGGTTCCCCGCTGGTGCGGCAATCTCTGACGCAGGGTGTGATCTCGCGTGACGGTCTCGGGTTTGACGATCTTGCGCACTACACCTTTGTCAACCGGCAGAATGGCGCGGGGGGACCCGGATACTGCTTGACTTCGAGCTCCTGAAACGGGGTATCGACCCGCAGGATATCCGGGGATACAACCGGGAGGTGACGACGCACCTGGCCGTCGCGCTTGCAGTAAAGTCCGGCGAGGCGGATGCCGGCATGGGGGGTAATGGTCGGGACTGAGATATTACTTCATCTTGTCCCGTGTTTTCCGCAATCGGATTTTATCGTGTGGGGAGAGCGATTTGCACCAGTCGCAGTACTTCCGCTGCATATTGTTTTTGGTGATTGAGTAAAGTCCACCACTAACTAAAAGTTAGTATAGGATATTTTTTTTACAAATTTTGTAAGACCCGTTAAATAATTGGTGATTATAAATAATCAGCCCCAATGCGGCAACAAACACCCCCCTTCTTTGCGCCACCAGTCCCCCGAGGGGGACGGGGCGCTATTAGCGATGGCACCAGAAAGGTAATACAGCACTATCGCAAGTGGGGATGCCCGAGCGGCGGGGGGCAAAGCCCCCCCAAGAGCGGTTATATAATTTCAAATTTAATTCAGATCTGATTTTTCGTGGATGTTACATAATCACCAAAAATAATACCAAAAATGATAAGATGAATCCCTGACCGGATTCTATTTTTCACGCGTCAGATCCAGCTGCCATCTATCGGGATGTCATTGGATGCACCATAGACAAAGACACTGTCAGCATTTCCCGCCGAGTTGCTGTTCTTCAAGTAGAACACGCCACTCCGGTATACTCCGACGGTGTCTTGGCCATTGTGATGCCAGACTATGGGGGTGTCACCAGCTGCACCATAAGCGAACACAGTATCTGCATTACCTGCCGCGTTGGTGTTCTTTAAGTAGAACACACCGCTCCGGTATACTCCAACCGTGTCATGCCCCTGACCCGTCCAGTCTCCTACGAGCGGAGTGTCACTGGCTGCACCATAGGCGAACACAGTATCTGCATTACCTGCCGCGTTGGTGTTCTTTAAGTAGAACACACCGCTCCGGTATACTCCAACCGTTGAAGTTACCGACGGGGTTGGAGTTGAACCTGGGCTGGACAGCGTATCCCCCATCAGGGTAACCGCGGTCTGTGCGAGTGCCTTGCCGTTTAAGGTTGCGCCATTACCCAGCGCAATATACGTTGCATCCAGGATATTTCCATTGAACTGAGAGTTTGCTCCAAGCGCCGTGTTGCCTGCGACTACCCAGAAGACGTTCTGTGCCTGTGCTCCTCCTGTGAGGATAACCTTCGAATTTACGCCAGTACTGAGAACTCCTGCAATCTGGAATATCCATACGTCATTCGGGCCACCCGAGAGGGTGACATTGTTTGGTATATTCACGCCGGTACTCCACTTGTAGACACCGGGGGCGAGAGTCATTCCGTCGATACTTCCGTTGCCCAAGTTGGTGACACTCGGAGTTTGTGCGTTTGCTGTTGTATACGCTGCATACATATCATTTACAGCGGTAGTCAATGTTGCTGGGGTAGGTGCTGTATAATTGGCTGCGTATACCTTTCCGTTAACCAGAGACGATCTCGAGAATTGACCCGAGGAATCCCGAACGAGGCCAAACCCGGTTATGGCCGATGAATCGATTGGACTTACTGCAATATCTCCGGTAACCAGTGTGTTCTGCGTGCCGGGTGTTGTCGAGATTCCGGATTCTGACAGAATCTCATAATTGCCGGCCGTTGCAAGATTCACGGCTGTAGCACCCATAACGCCGGGAATTATCAGGGCTGTCATGAGGATGAGCAACGCGATGCTGAATACAAGGGAGAAACGTTTTTCTCCACTTTTTTTCATAGTTGTCATTTTGAGCCTCCTTGATAATCTGCGAAAATGCCGGCCCATGAGATAAGATAGTTCTCAGAAAGCAAATTTTGAAACAAAAGTTGGCACAATTCATCTGCATATCTGGGACACTATGGATTGGTAGCCGGGCTCTATGATGAACTTGGAATTGGGTGCATAATTGACGAGAACCTACCCAAACAAGGTCAGCACAAAGGGTTCTGTCAAGTTGTCGGCAGTTCTGAACTTTAACACTCCGAAGAAAAGTAACAACCTGCCGAAGACTTGACAGAACCGATTTTTTTACTTCGAAAGAATTTCCATATCAGCTGTAGACGTAACAGAATCCTCTCACTTGTTATGTTGTTGGCCGGGTTTCTTTATCTGTGTTCTTCGTTTTCTCCAGATGATACCACCGGCTATCAGCACGACGATGAGGATAATCAGGGTCACGACTACTAATCCTCCGGTAGTGCCGATACTATGGTTCATTGCGATCAGAATCGTTGAAAGGACCGGGTTCTGAAGTATCAGGGTCATGAATCCCGGATGCCCTATTTGGGCCTGGAGGGGTCCGTTGGTGGCGATGAGCGCGAATACCGAGAGTCCGTCGGGAGAATCCGCAATAAATTCCATGTTCCCGTTCTGGTCATACCCTGAAAAAGAGGTTTTCAGGATAGTGGTTGTCTGATCGTCGGCAATCCTTCCAATAACGATTGCATTGATACCCCCGTGTGCGGTCACCCATCCGGCGGGAACACTCATCGTGATGGTGGCAGGAAGTGTCGCAGCGACATTTGTTTTCTGAATGGTCATCGTATATGCAATGGACTGGATTTCATCTCCGTCGAGTACAACAGCGTGCTGGAACGCTTCAACCACCAATGGGTCTACCGGTTCCGCAATGGTCGTCGTAATCTCTGAATTCGACGGCAACGATGCAAGACCTGCAGTGAACGATGAGGTAACCTGCCCTATGCCTTCCACGTAGCCTTCAACAGGTTCGGATGCAAGCAGGATGGATTGGATATTGGCTGCCCGTATTTCCCCATTTACCTCGGTCATTGTTCCGGCAGTTATGCTCAAGGCAAATGCAGGACTGATGATCTCCACGGTTTTACCGGAAACAATAACGGTGGCTCCTGATTGCTCGGCTTCCGCCCGATCGATAATTGCGTTTGTCCTGCCGGATGAATCAGTGAACATGTACTGGCTGTAGGGAGAGAGATCAATTGTTTGGGATATCAGATTGCCCTGCAGGGGGGCAAGCTCCGGCCCTTGTTCTGGCTGTTGGATCCCTGTCTGGGGATTTTGCTGGGCAGGCTGCGGGGGCGCCAGTTCGAAAGCCGGGCTGCCTGGATTAAACCCTCCACCGCCACCCCCGGAGAATGGTATTGGGGATTGCGAAGGACCTGTCGAACCCTGGAGTGCGGTGATATAGTTCTTCGCTACTTTGGTGGAATTTCCTCCGGTATTTGCCACCGTCAGATTAACCGTATAGATTCCGCTCGCATAGGTATGCGTCGGGTTCTGGTCGGTGGAATTCGTGCCATCACCGAAGTCCCAGTACCATGATGTCGGCACACCCGAAGACAGGTCCGTAAATTCTACAGGAAGCGGTGCAGGCCCCGCCGTTATGTTGGCGGTGAACTGGGCTGTGGGAGTTTGGATAATATTTGCAGTGAGAACGACCGTGGCTCTCGTGTCTCCTCCTGCCGATTGAGATAAGAACAAAAAAATGCAGAGTATAATGAGGATAAAGACATTAAGGGATCTTTGGCAGCGCACTCTTGTTATTATCGTATCTGGGTGCATAGTGTATAATCTCTCACCCCGTCAATTTGCAGGATCAGCGAGCAAACTTAATTAGTTTTACCCTTTCTTGTATGTACTGTGTTCTCACTCGTGATACATATAGTGTTTTATTATAATTTTTGCAACGAGCGGAACATATTATATATTGTTGCGAACTTATCAAAAAGCGTTCAGAGGTTTGGATGATGAAAAAATTACTCGTATTATTGTTTTTAATCTTTGTGTGCATCCTTGCGTTTCCCCAAGGAGCTGCTGCATCTTCTTCTATGGCGAATGCAACCCTGACTGCAACTCAGTCTTCGGCCATAGAAATTACTATTAACGGAACAGAATCGCAATGGGCACTTACTCCTGACACCACCTTTGTGGATTCTCCGTCGTCATTGAGTGTGGTTGTTAACAGTTCGGGGAACTGGGCTGTCGCCGCCAGCGACGCAGATACGGTTAACACGAATGGCTATATGACTCAATACGTGACGGCATATGTGCCAACTATTCATCTCACAAATCCGTTAAAGGTTGAGGCGACTTCAGGAACGGGTTCGGGAACTTATGTTACATTACCGGGTGGCGGAACTATCGTAACCGGACTTGCCGGTACGAATCAGGTTTTATATCCGCTCGGATTCGAGCAGGTGGTAACCTATGCCGATCCAACATTATCCAGCGGCACATATCGTATTGTTGTGACATTGACTGGTACAAACATATAATTACATCTCTTTTTTAGGCTTTTTTTGTCTCTCCTTTTGCAAAAAACGCATAAGAAATATTTGCGTATATTGTATGCTATGAGTATTGCAGTACAGATCGCGGAATCTTATTTATAAACTTCGGGACCAATAATCATCCGTTAAAATTAGTATATTCGCTTTTCTCCTGAGTACGATGCCATTTCCCTTTTTCAGTATCCGGACCGGCAATACGTCTTGAAATTCAGGGGCTCCTTCATTCTGGACGTTGAGGCTCCCACGATTATGCAGAATACTACCCATTCTCTGGTCATAACAAGTAATGGTTGGGAGTAACTCCGGCTGACCGTGATGCCTCAAACGGTAAACCCAACAATGGCTACCTGTCGAATGGGTCTCCCGGCAAATGGCTACCTGACCTCCACAGGCTTGGATACGAATTTATATAATTATCTCAAGGTTCAGGTTGGGTATTATGCCCCGGTTGAAAACATTTCATTATCACCACTGGTCTTTGAAGAAACTGGTAATTCAACAGGGCAGAGGCGATAACTTTTACGAAACCGATATCCTTTCTTGATCCCGTCTATTCGTATTACGTGAATGTAACGTTTACCGGGACTATGATAGGGTAACCTTTTCATTCCATTTTTTTTAATAAGAGCACCTATTTGGGTGGATTAACACGCATCTTCTCTTTCTCATGCGCGCTGCGGTGGAATGGGGGGACCGACTTTTTCATCGGCGCTATTCTATGTTGCTATGCGAGCTGAGCGGTTCGATAATGGTAAGATTGTCTTCTGTTTCCCGTATAGAATACTCCATATGTGTCACGTGATCGCCATGGCGGAAAGAATTTTTCATCAGGTTGTAGAACACCTTATCTATAAGAATATCGGCGAAAATTTCTGCACGGTTAACGGCGACATTGATCTCTATGCCCGGGGGGTTCAGCTGCCGGATCGCTGAACTGATTACATCGGCGAGGACCTGCCATTTTGGTGCCTGTGCCCCGATGTCATGGTAGGTTCGGGTAAATTCAATCTGCCACTGGATCGCCTCAGCGGCTTGTTCTTCCTTCTGGATGTATCCCAGAAATTTAGGATCGGTCATGTTTTTTTTGAGAGTTCAAGATAGGTACGCAAGCCCATGAGCTGGTTGAGGATATCATGCCAGGTGACATTGTTGAGACTCGTGAGTTTCTTGTTCGATTAGACCAGTGCTTCCTCGGCTGATTTGCGTTCAGTGATGTCTTCCAGCGTTTCCACGGCTCCGATAATTGCACCATTGGCGTTCCGGATGGGCGCTGCGGTGAAATACAGCCACTTTCCCGATACACCCATCTTCGGGAGGAAACCGGTAGTCTCGTAGGCTCCTTCAACAAGCCGGGAATGAGTGATTTTTCCCTGATACCATTCGGGAAGCTGTTCAACCTTCTCATCCACCAGCAGATCCGCTAAAACGGGTCGTTCTGTATCGTAAAATGCCTTCCACGGGATCCTGGTACCCAAAACCTCCGCTTTTTTTACACCGCTGTATTCTTCAAGCGCCTTGTTCCAAGATATGACCCGGTGATCTTTATCAATTACAAACTGCATCATAGGTGAACCCTCAAGGATAGAATTCAGGCGTGAATCACTCTCTGCGAGCGCATCTTCCGCAAGTTTCCGTGCAGTGATATCCCTGATGTTGCATTGAATAATCTTCTTATCGCCTGCAAGGTAGACATTGCTGATGAACTCGACGTTGATATAATGCCCATCGGCGGTTTCCAGCGGCAGATCTTCGTAACGGATGTACGCCTCCTGTTGCAATTCTTCGAAGTTGTCTTTGTTGGCCACGATATCCTTGAAAAGCCCGATCTCCCATAGTTTCTTTCCAAGGAACTGTTCGTGCGAAAATCCTAACATACTGATTAAAAATGGATTCACCTCAACGATTTGCCCGGTCCCGGCATCGAGAATGAGTATTCCGTCCTGCGCGGTTTCAAAGAGGCGGCGGTACCGGGTTTCGGATGCCCGCAATGCATCCTGAACCACTTTTTTGTCGGTAATATCCCTGATGTTGCACTGGATAATCTTCTTATCGCCTACAAAGTAGACATTGCTGATGAACTCGACATTAAAACTCTGCCCGTCCTTTTTCTCCAGCGGTATGTCTTCATACCGGATATAGCCGTTCATTTTCAGATCAGTGAATGCCCGTTGGGCAGTGGATTTGTCTTTGATGAACCCGAGTTCCCAGAGATGTTTGCCGACAAAATATTCCAGCGGGTATCCCAGCATATCAAGGATGAATGTATTTGCATCGATAACTTTACCGGTATTACCGTCGAGGATCAGGATCGCATCCTGTGCCGTCTGGAACAACCGCCGGTACTGGAGTTCTGACATTTTAAGATCATTTTCGGCAGTTATTCGTTGCTCTTCGTTATCAAAGGTGACGAAAGCAAATGAGAGGTCACCGGATTGTTCATCAAGGAGCCGGATAATCTGGTCAGTAAAAAACCCCGATGTCGACGCATACAAGGTAATGACACCAGCATTTCTGGTATTAAGTGCGAAGGGGATGGCGGCGAGTGAACGGTAACCTCGTTTCAGTGCAAACTCCCTCACGGGTTTCATTCGCTCATCTGTTGCAATATCGTTACAGACATTATAGGTCCCATCCCGGAATGCAGTGCTTGTCGGACCCAGGCTCCGGGGGCCATCATCAATTGATATGGTGATCCGGTCAAGGTACCCTTCTGACGGCCCGTGCACAGCCACGGGTTCTATGAGATGGGTCACGGGATTTGCGATCCCGGCCCATACCATCGTAAATCCGCCCTTCTCGACAGCAATCCGGCAGATCTCTTTGAGCAGTTTATTCTTATCATGAATACGAACGATTGCCTTATTGGTCGCGGAAAGGACCGAATAGAGCCGGTTGAGGATGGCAACCTGCGCCTCATCCTGGCGGTGGTCGACTGCCGTCCGGATCTTGAGCATAAGCTCGGCAAACTGTGATTTGGGTGCTCCGCCTTTCTGGAGATAATAATCAGCACCATTTTCAAAGGCTTCGATAGCTATCTCTTCCCTGCCCCTGCCGGTAAATAAAATGAACGGGATTGTTTTATCCGTCGCCCGGACCTGTTTTAAAAACCCGATGCCATCCATCCCCGGCATCTGGTAATCGGAAACAATGGCCTGGATCCCACCATTGGATTTTAACAGGTCAAGTGCCACAGAAGCAGATAATGCGGTAGTCACCGTAAATTCGGTTGTCCGCTCAAGGAACAATTTACCAATGTCAAGGAGATCGGGCTCATCATCTACATAGAGAACTGATATCGTAAGGACCAACTTCTGGGAACTTAGCTGATGTAGAATGTTTGTTACTGGCAATAAATATTTCGTCGGGAATAAAAGATGAGAACTGATCTGGCGGTCAGGGATATCTTGAATTCTGGAGTAACTTATCCCCAATATTATCAACAAGTTTAGTTGTCTCACATCACTGGAGGTATTAATGAAAATTGAGTTTCTTCGAAATAAACAAGAAGAAGAAATTCGGGCTTTGATCCAAGTTTTCTCTCTTTGCTATGTACCGGATCTAAATATTTTTAGGTAATTGTAAAACATCAGCCCCCAAAAAGATAATGGGAAAATCCAATACTCAATCAATTGAAGTTAAAAGATTCAAAAACATGAGGAATCCGCTCTCGGGGGCTCCGCCCCCGCCGCTCG
>JACTVF010000105.1 GCA_019695435.1 Methanoregulaceae archaeon
GGATACTTCCACTGAGTGCGGAAATTGGATTTTCTCAACGGATGCGCTCCTGCCGGATGTATCCCCGGAAAAGAGATGGATACCCACCGGCATGCCGGTAAATTCCTGTCCGAGAAGTTTTCCCTGAGTGAGATCCGGATCGTGCAGCTCGATTGCATTCGCGCCGGTGTCGTGGACGGCAAGGATACTGTGTTCCGGGTCTACGAGAACCGGGCACATCTGCATCCCGGTAAAATGATCCACGTGGGCATGGGTAAGCAGCACCATGAGCGGCAGGTCGGTATCGTCACGGCACCGTGTTACTGCTGATGCAAGTATCTCAGCCTGAGACATAAGACCGCCGGGATCTACAAGGAGCAGGATGACCGGTGTCTGGATCAGGTACGAGTTGGACGAGGTCACATCGGCCTTACGTATCTCCGCAAAAATATGAGTATCCGGTGCGCCGGGAACTGGCTGCCAGGTCCGGGGCGCCAGCAGCTCGCTGCCGTTACCAGGTGGCAAGCGCCTCATCTTGGGATGGAAAGATGGAAAAAATCGAGGTGAACCCGGCAAGTTTCATGACCTTTTGCACCTCGGGTGAAAGGCGACAGAGCGCATACCGATCGCCGTCGTTGCGCAGTTTCTTTGCCGTCGCAAGCAGGACCCGCAGGCCGCCGCTGGAGATATAGGTTACATCACCAAAATCGAGGAGAAGTCTCCGGTTCCCTTCGGTAATGAGACTGTTGATGGCAGATTCGAGATCCCCGGCCGTTGTGGTATCAACCCGCCCGTTCACGGCAAGCACCGTTGCCCCGCCATGCATCGTGGTTATAATTTCCATGTTTACTCCTCGAATAGCTATTTGGCCTTATCAGATATTTTACAAATATCGTCCCTGTGCCGAGATAATCCTTCCCTTTTTCAGGCTTACTGACTTATTTATGTACGTGCATGTGCAAACCATAGCTGGAGTATTTCTGATGGCACCTGTGATCCGGCTACAGTATTCCCCCTCCATCAGCCGTCAGGTTTGGCCGGTGCGGCAGCCGGGTTTCCGGACCAGTGCCATGACAGCCTGGTCCCCCCGGTCCCGGCGCGGGGTGAACCACCGGCATATTTGCAGGTTTCCGGCGTGTGAATATGATTGCGTCTGCTAATCTTGTTATTCCCGCCCTTCTTGATGAGATCCCGGGAGTCTCCTTTGAACTTGAGCAGTGCATGAGGTCTTCGGGTTTTTCCGATGAACAGATCCTCGATCTCCAGCTTGCCGTAGAAGAAGCGATCACCAATATTATCGTGCACGGCTATGCCGGTACGCCGGGCACCATTGCAATCCGCTGCCGGGCAGGGCCGGATGAGGCGATCGTTGAGATTTTTGATAATGCGCCGGCATTTGATCCGCTCCAGGTACCGGAGCCGGATACATCCACAGATCTCGATGACCGGGAAATCGGAGGTCTTGGCATCTTTCTGACCCGGCAGGTCACCGACGCGGTTATGTACCGGTACGAGCAGGGGCAAAATATCTTGACTTTAACGAAAAAAAAGCAAAAATGCGGGGCCTGAAAGTATATTCAGGGTTCCCGGACGATATCCTGGATATAGGCGACACCGATCTTTGCCCGCCGGAGCCGGGTGCTGTCAAGCAGGTGGCGCATATCCACGAACCTGGCATCACTGACGATCTTTTTTACCTGTGAATTCAGGTCTAGCGAGGCATCGTAGGGCACTCCCCGGAACACCACGCCGTGGTTGTGAAGGTACATCGCCTTTAGGAGGCCTTTGTTTGCAGGGTTGGGGTAGTACAGGGCATCGAGGTTTTCTTTCCGGTAGCCCGAGAGGTCATGTGTCAGGTCGATCCCGACCCCGAAGCTCACCAGCGTGTCCCCTTTGTAGGACATGCTGGTATCGGAAGCCATCCATGTTGCGGACTGCGCAGGATCCATGATCGAGGCACCATCAGGCAGTCCCGCATCGGCAACCGGCGCCTTTTTTATCCCGGAACTGGCAAAGCCGGCGATTACACCCCAGATCGCAACCGCAACCACACCCTTGTAACTCTTTACCCCCCGGTCAATGGCACCCGAGAAGATCATGCGGTAGATATCCGCAATGCTGATCCCCTGCGGATACTGTGTGTCAAGCGTCAGGTACTCGTTGAACGGGCCGTCGAGCGTGACATTAAAACCCGTGTAGACCGGCACGTCCGTTTTCGCGTCAAGTGGTGTCAGGAAATCCGGGGTGTTGTTCCCATCCGTCGGCAGCCAGACCATGGAACCGTACAGGGTGATCATCTCGCCCAGAAGCGGCATCGCCTCTTTTTTGTCGGCCCCGAGTGCACCGAGACCGAGAGAGTACGTGATCTCGGAGAATTTCTTTGTCCTGATATCGGCTTCTGTGATCTGTGCATGCAGGATCTTGTGGAGATCACCCGTGACCCGCAGGGTAGGCGGACTGGTCATCCACCCCGGGTCGATGGTCAGCGTTACGCCCTCCTCTTCGATCTTCTTGTAGAAGATTTCATTAAAGAGCGTCGGATTTTTGCGCTTTTTCTTTATGTCCTCAACAGCTGCATCGGTAGTCGGGAAGATCTCTAAAATTGTTGTGAACCCGGCCATGTCGAGCACTTTTTTCGGGTATTCCCCGACACCTGCAAGAGCAAACCTCCCGCTCCTGCGCTTCATCTCCTTTTTTAATACATTGAACGTGCGAAGCCCGCCACTCGAGAGATACGTGGAACCGGACAGGTCGAGCACCAGTTCCTTATCGTCGTCATGCAGCGCCCCTTTTATCCACTCATCGAGCTGCTGGGCGCCGAATGCATCCAGCCTGCCGTTGATAAAAAAGACGAGCACGCCCTCATTTCGTTCGCTCTTTGCATCCATTGTTTTTCTTCATCTCCCGGATAATACTTCTTGCCCCTGCCTTTTTTTAATGTTCGTATTCATCTGTGAGGTGCTCTCCTGAAGAATTATGCGGCCGGAACCGGCTTGATCTCTCCCTGAAAAAAAAGTTCAGGCTGTGTTTTGTTCAAAGATGAGGAGCGGTTTTTCTGCAGTATCATACAGGTAGAGGTGGCCGCTCCGGAACCTGATGGTGGACGTGTTTTCAAGATCGTGAATATACGCGGACTCGGCCTGCATCATACCGGGTGCGCTGCAGAATATCCCGCTCGTTGTCCCGCTCGTGAGGATAAGCCGGGAGTTGCTGATCGTGTAATTATAGCTGTATGCATTGCAGCCGGAATATCCGCCAATGGATGTACCGTTCGCGAGGCCGAACCGGATCGTGACCTCCGTCCCGTTCATCACCGGAACTATCGCGCCTTCATTGTCAGCATAGTAAGTCAGCATCCAGCTGGTGCCGGTCAGGTTTACCTGCACGGGTCGTGTCACACCCTGGACCTGAGCATAGATGATAAGCATGATAAGCACTCCGATGAGTATCATCACTGCCCAGAATCCCCGGCCCATGGGTGCCGCCGGCACGGGAACGGGACCCGGTTGTACCGGTTCATCGGTACCGGAAATGTTCCCGGATTGGTCATCATCCATACCAGTATTCAAAGGTCCATGGTAACATAAGCATTCGCGGTCAGGGGCTGTGGCGGCAATGCCGGAACGGTTAAAACCTGTGTATTCCGGAATGAAAAATGAACAGGTTCCGGCGGGAAAACGCTGCCAGACCCTGCGATTCCCTAGAGTTATTTTCCCATCTCGTCGATCAAGCTCTCAACCAGCGGCCGGATACGCGGAAGTGTTTCTGTCGAGATCTTCCAGATAATTTTGGGCCGGGTGACCGGGTCTGCGCGGGCAACCGCCTCCTCCAGCACGGTTAGTTCCTTCCATGGCAATAGCGCGTATTTTACCCGGATTATCGTCGGGATCTGGTGCACCATTTCATCGATGGCCTGTAGGCAGCCGGTGACGCTCGCATAGGTCTGTTCATCCCGGTAAAAATCCCCGTACTGGTATCCCTCGGTCAGCCGGGAAACTTTTGTGATCTCGGTGAGGATACCGTGGAGCAAAACGAGAGTATTTCGTCCTGACATGGTTTTGTCCTCCTGTTTTTGCCTGCATTATACCGGTTTTTTCCGTACTCTCCTAGGGTGGTCTTGCTTTCACCGGTATATGGCAGGGCTGTAAGGAATGATAACGGATGTCTGCGAGAGATTGGCAGGGGGGATAGAAATACTTTCTTAGGGCAAAACGACCGGTGCCACACGGCCCGTGACAAGAGGACACCGGGCAGCCGCGCTCATCCCTTCACGACCGCCGGAAAACAAGCAGGGTGTTTCCCTGTGCACCGAGAATGTCGATCTCCGACGGTCCGGTCTGGACCATCGCAGCCTGCTCGAGGTCATGATAGTAGGTCTCTTCCTGCTGCATGATGCCAGGATCCGCCCAGGTGAGGGCGGTATGGAGCGGGTACATAATCCTCATCTGCTTCCCGTTTTCAAGATAGGCTGCGACATACTGGTTACATCCGGAAGAGCCGGTGATATTCCCGCCATTTTCAAACCGTGCCGTGATGTCCCCGTCGTTTATGACAGGGATCAGGACGCCGGTTGCATCACGGTACGACTCAAGTGTCCAGTTCGGGGTGGAGCCGGGGACAAGGGGTTGTGTCATCAGGCCAGAAAGAAAGACCAACAGCAGGATGACCGCTATCGCAATGAATGCGATCCTTGCGAACGCCTTAAACTGATCCGGGGGTGTCCCGGGCGTCCCGTTCCCATCCATCAGGGATACTCCTCCGGGGTACGCCATAACCGTTTCGCTGCCACTAACAACAAAGAACTACATGAGGCTGCAGGGGGAATGCTCCGGAAAAATGGTACACCCGCGGATCCATGCGATATGGATGAGTGCCCCTGTTTACCATTCGAAAAGAGTTTTTGAGGGTTTTAATACATGAGCCATCCAACTACGTTTATGGAATCTGCAGAAGTCAAAAAATGGGTGATCTTTTTTCTGGGGATCCTTTGTGCAATAATTATCGCCAATGCGCTCTCGAATCTGATCATGGCATACAGCGGCATGAACGGCTGGGTGAATTTTGTCGTGAGCTTCGTGTTGTATGCCGTGCTCTTCTTTGCCATCCTCTATCTCCTGGAAAAACTGCTCGGCATAGAGTTCTTCGGGTTCGGACGTACCTAGATACCGCTGCAAATCTTTTTTATAGATTTCCCTCCCGGTTCTCTCATCGTTGTTTTGAGGCAGTATCAATCGGAATCGTGGGCTGGTTTGCAAACCAGATCACCCGCTGGGCATAAGGCATCTCGATACCGGCCGCTTCGAGCGCATCCTTGATCCGCGGGAGGATTGCGATGGAAAGGGATATGTCATCCTGTGTCAGTTTCCAGTTCGAGGGAAACCATGCACGGATCATGAGAACAACGCTGTCGGCCGTAATATCGCTTACAAAGACGGCAGGTGCCGGGTTTTTGAGCACAAAGGTATAGGTTTCGAGAATTTTTTCGATAATTCCCTCTGCCTTTTTTACATCATCTTGGTACCGGATCCCAACCGAATATACATAACGCCGGGCAACGTTTGCGTGGTTGTTTGAGACCGTGGTCGAATAGATCTGGTCGTTTGGGATATGGACATAGACCCCGTCTGTCGTGCGGATGCGGACAGAGAACAGCCTGACCGAAACCACTGTTCCCGAAACCCCGCCGGTGCTGATGAAATCTCCGGTGGCAAACGGGCTCTCATATAAAAGGGCAAGGCCGGCAACCATGTTCGAGATGACTTTCTGGCTTGAGACGCCGATGATGGCAATAATTGCGACAAGGCCAATAAGGATGATAGTAACACTCAGGTCAAGGAGTCCCGGGAGGGAGATTCCAATCACAACGATGATCAGCACCGCCCGGATTATCCCGGTGAGGATGTCGAGCTGGTCTTTTTTGAGCCGGTGACTCATGCGCACCCTGATGTGGTGGCTGATAACAAGACCGAGGATATATGCTGCGATGATCCCGACAATAAAGATAAGAATCTCCCGCGGGCTGATGCTTGCAAAAATATCGTTATCCGAAGTAACGGTTGATTCGACATCGGTTGCACTCGGGACTGTCAGGTTGAAAAGGCCTAAAATGTTCATATCGTTCCTGCCTCCATGAAATATCCTTTCCTGTTTGTGATGGAAAAGCCCCGGGCAAGGTAGAGATCGATGGCCCGGTTCGGACAGTCCGCAGGTGCGGTATCTGAAAATGTTGTGTGGGCGATTAATGGTGAAAGTATTTCCATCGTGGCGGTCATGGCAACCCGGTCGCCATAGAAAAGACTCATGCTGCTGCTGTCAAAGACCGCCCGGCTGACCGTCGTGGTTTCTGTTCCGGAGTTTTTTATGTGCAGGCTCATGAGGCCTTCCCGATGCGGATCGGTGACCGGGATATCTGTATAAAGATCGCTTTCGTACCACCGCGTAATGACACCAGAGCTTGGCGAACCGTACAGAGAAAATTTCACCGGCGCCAGGGAAAAAACGTCGAGCGGATCCGTTTTCCCTCCTGATTCCAGGAACACGCCGATTTCCACGGGAAATTTTAAATAAACAGTCTGTTCCGCACCTGGTGAAATGAGCAATGAGGGGAACGAGATCTCAAGGAAATGCGTGAGCGTCTCGGGCAGGTTGACAGGTTCCACCGGGAGGATATGGATAGCCGAAAACGTGCGGCCCAGATACCGGGATTCTTTTTGGCCGGCGCAGTCCCGTTCGTATTTTATCAGGCCTGCATTGTCCGTCAGCTGGATCCTGATATTGGGATCAGCATAGGAAAAACCCATTTCGTATCGGCCGAACACGAGAAAAATTCAGTGAGGGTCTGCAATAAAGCTGACGGAATGAACGGGCGGGGAATCAGGAAAAAGATTGATCACGGAATGATTGAACAGATCCTTATTTTAGATCGGACCGGCAATCTGTGAAACTTTCGTCAGCTGTTTTTTTGGCCGGCATGAGGGTCGGGCCCGGGTCCGCCCTGCAATTGCATACGAAACTATTAACGCGAGGAAATAGAGGTAATTCTATGGATGCGAAACTATCCTGCCTCCTGAAAGGGTTGACAGGAGTGATCTTCGGTGGTCTTGCGCTGGTTGTGCCTGGGCCCGTAATCGCCTTCTTCACCGGGATATTCTGGGTGCTTCTGGTGACAGGAATTGCCTTTTGCGTATTGATCGCCATCACCTCCCATGCGGAAGAATCATTTTTCTGGTTTCTCTGTTCTGCCGGCCTTCTCGTCATCGGGATCATCGAGACAGTATTTCCGAAATCCCTCTCCCTGATTTTTGTCCTGGTCATTGCCGTACTGGCGTTTTACGCCGGGTACTCCGGGATATCGTCTGCACTGACCCGGCCGCGGTCAAACTATTATCTCGTGGCCGGCGTGATTGTGAGCAGTCTCGTTCTGCTGTGTATTTTTATCAGATTCGTGCCAGCCATGAGCTCCATCATTGTCATGACCGTGGTCGGAACGTTCTCGTTCGTCCTGGGGCTCTTTGCCATCGTCATGGGATTGACTATGAAAGAAGGGGAAGCAGCGCCCCTCCCACCGCATGTGCTTATTCTCAAAACCTGCGGGCTTCCGACAAAAACCGATGGAAGAGATATCCCGCAAACGGTTACTCCGGATCAATCTCCGGTAAAGCCGGAAGAAAAACCCCCCCAGTAACCTCGCTTTTTTCCGGAGCCCTCGATCATGCAACCGGCCTACGATATCGTTGTTGCCGGGGCCGGGCCGG
>JACTVF010000106.1 GCA_019695435.1 Methanoregulaceae archaeon
CTTACGTACCAATGATCCAGAAGTAGCTCAGAACGCCTTGAGTGCGATGGATAAGTATATGGACGGGGCCGAGTTCAAGAAACTCGACGCCCAAGCCCAGCATATCGCTCGCGAGCAGGCTAACACTTTGCGGCGCCAACTAGCCTCATTCCGCGGTCTGCAAAGCCTCCCAGGACCGCCGCAGTTTCAGGTTCACTGGACGCCGGCAGACTTAGGCAAGCAGGTTGGTCGGCAGATGAATCTGAAGAAGGGTTGGACGAAGCGTGCAGCGGCCTACACTGCCCTGAAACCGCCAAGCAAGAAGAAGGACGAATCGAAGTCGACGCAGCAGGAGACTGAGGAAGAAGAAGAGCGAGAACCGTAGTAAGATTCTCAGATGGCACTTCCCTTCCTCGTTTCTGCTGCCGACATTGTGACCTTCCAAGCGTGCCGCAGACGGTATCTCTATTCAAGGAAATGGCGGGCTCTCCGTTGGCTCCCGAAGTTGCTGCTTGACGCTTGTCTCCGACAGGGAATTATCGACTTGGGTCAGGGAAAACCGCTGGCAGATGTGATATCGTCTGCGACGACTAGATTTTACGGGGCAGCGTCTTCACCCGGATTGGACTTGCCTCCTGGCATTGATCCCTACAAACTGGCGATAGATCATATCGCCTGCCTCGAAACGCTGCTCACTACGCTTTCCCGGCGACCGCTGGCAACCACTATTCCGGTCAAGTCCAAAGTCCTCTTTTCTGAGGCGGAATGGGCTTTCACTTCCTACCAAGACGCCAATGGCGAACTCCATCGCACCATCACGGTTAGCGACTACGGCGAAGATACTCTGACCCGAGAGATGCATTCCTGGTACGTCGTAGGAGACATCTGTGTGGCGAAGAAGCCCATGCATCTTCACTTCATCGAGATTGGGCAAATCCGCGACGGTCGCCGGCATACGCCATGGTGCAAAGCTATGGAACACGCATTCATAGCCAAGCGCATTAAATTCCAAAACAAAGGCGCAAAACCGCTGCAAGGAAATTGGAAAAGCGTGTGGCTTTCCGAGTCGAGTGTATGGAAGGCTGAAGACTGGTGCGATGTACTCTTTCACGAAGACGTTCCCGACACTCTTATGCACGATGTTGTGATTGAAGTTCCCAGCAAAGAGCGGGTAGCTGACACGCTGCAACAGATATTGATTGAGGCTCGGTCGATGCAGGAGTGGGAGCAGGCGGTTCAGAACCCGAATCTGGTTCCGATGACACGGGCTGCTTGTGACTTTCCGTACACCTGTAGTTTCGTCCCCTGTTGTTACGGACCACAGGTTGATGTGGATGTAGCAGGATTAGGGATTTACAAACCAAGACTCCCGACTACAATTGTTCCATGACCAGTGGCGAGTTGATGCAATCCGAGAGCAAAAATCAGGAACTCTCGATACTCCGAGAGTTTGTCGAAATTATTGCAGAGATGGATTGTCTTGTTGCGGAGTGGGCCGACGGGTGTCCAGAAGATTGCGGATGTCCGCCATGCGTAGCGAGAGAGTGCTTGGAAACAGTTAAGACGATGTACGAATTGATGGATCGGCCGCACGATGCGTAGGAGCCCCACTCCCGAGTCCCAAGTTCTTCACGCGATTCTGGACTACCTTGCGGCGGTTCGGATACTAGCCTTCCGACAGAATGTTGGGATCGCAACCTTTGGGGTGGAAGGGGCAACCCGTCATGTGCCATACGGGGTGCTAGGGATGGCTGATATTGTAGCCTTTCCCAAAAACCGTCCGGTTCTATGGATTGAGGTAAAGACCGCAAAGGGCATTCAATCCGATTTGCAGAAATCGTTCCAGCGACAAGTCGAAGAGTACGGACATGAGTATCTGATCGTGCGATCTATTGACGACTTGGAGGCGTGGCTAAACCGTTAGACCTCGCCTTCTGTGCTGCTTGCTTTGCCTCGATCGCCGCATCCAAAACCCGTTTGATCTTAGCCGCTTCGATTATGTTTGGAACCCATAATCCCAACTCCCAGCGCATAATCGTATTGCGATGAACCTCAATCTGGTTCGCCAGTTCTAGTGCGGAGAGGCCAGCGGTTTTGCGGACCCTGCGAAGATCCGCGCCCCACTTCTTCGCAACCTTGCATTCTTCCTTAGTCCACTTCGCGGTTGCCGGAATCGCTACGCTCATTCCGCTTCCTCAAGAGCAGTTCGGAGAGCGTCCATCTCGTCGATAAAATGTGGCCCGGAATATGGCGCGTTCTGGTCAAACGCCATTTGCGCCAACCGCTGAAGTTCTTCAGCCGCTTCGTCGAGTTTGTCGAGCAACGCTTTCGCGGCTTTGACGACATCGGCTTCTGGACTATGCAGCATGTCCATCACAGCGTCATATTTCTTGTCGACGTAGAAACCGCCATCAATCGCACTCTGGCCGGGAGTGAAGATGGCTGTGGACTTGCCATCCTCGGAACTTTTGACGATGGCTACCTGATCCCGCTGGACGGACAAACCGGGAGAAATTTCTAAGAGGGTTCGCATGTCTACTTCCCTTGCGGTTTTGGCGGAGTTGTTTGTATCCATTGACCGGCGGTGACGTTGTAGTCCCACTCAGGTCCAAGATTCTGCTCTTTGCGGAAAGCCGCCATCTTGGCGTCGATGATCTTTTGATCCGCATCTTCCTTGGTTCTCGCGGATTTCACATCGTCATCGGAGTTGATGATCCGCTGAAGCGTATCGTAGGCACGCTTGGCCAGCGGATTGCGCTGTAAAACCGTTTGCTGGGCCTGGCCCAAGTCGATGTCATCGAGGTTCCGCGATTCGAGGGCTTCCTGGAGTTCTTTGGCTTGTGGAGGAGTAAGGGCTTTGGGAGGGTTTTGAGGACTGAAGGGTGCCGGTTTGGGCGGTGTTGCTTTTGCTGCCGGCGGAGTTGCTTGAGGCGGTTTCGGTGGTTGGGGCGCTGGAGACTGGCCGAAAACCGCGAGAGGGAAGGCGAGGAACAAAGAGAGCGTGAAGGAAACGTACGATTTTTGCATGGGAAAATCCTACAACAAACGATTTCCCATGTCGAATTTATTGTGCTATGATTTGTTCAAGTAGGGACAAAATAACGCTATCGGATGGCGGTTTCGTGTGGCTTCCCGGAACCGCCGATTTTTGTCCATTGACATCGTTTCTGGGAACGAGTACATTTCTTTCTGTGAAGACTTTATCCAGTTCGTGCCTGTATCTCCTCTCAAGTTTGGGAGAGGGTTCGCGTGCGCGCTGGAGAGGGATATAATCCCGAGAATTTCAAAAACAGCGAACACTCGAACCCCTCCGAAAAACCGGAGGGGTTTTCGTTTGCGGGTAAGGTGGCATTGGCGTACACAGGGGACTTAAAATCCCCCGGTTTATTAGATTCCTGCGGGTTCGAATCCCGCTGCCCGCACCATGAGCGGTTGGCGAAGTGCTCAAACGCGGCGGTCCGCAAAACCGTTAATCATTGGTTGAAATCCAATACCGCTCTCCAGTTCTTTGACAATCCAATGCGCTAGTGACGGGAACTGGTATACCTTCTTTCCTCAGACGGAAGAGTTTGGCGATTCGAATTCGCCCTAGCGCACCAAAGTTCGCCGGGGTAGGCAAAATGGCAAAGCCGCAGTCCTGAGAAGGCTGTGATAGTGCGGATTCGATTTCCGCTCCCGGCACCAGTGGCAGTGTGAAGGGAATTGGGATACCTCAATCGCTTAGAATGATTGGCTTGTGAGTTCGATCCTCACCGCTGCCACCATAAAGTTTTGCGGACGTGACGGGAACTGCGATACCTGAATAGCTCAAACCTATTCGCTTGCTGGTTGGAATCCAGTCGTCCGCACCAAGTTTTACGGGAATGTGGGTGAATGGCTAAACCAGCACTCTGCTAAGGTGCCGATACCGCAAGGTATTATCCGTTCGAGTCGGATCATTCCCGCCACAGTTTTGGAGAGTAGACCCGACAGGGTTGGGGCGCGGTTGGAAACCGCTGCGATCCGCAAGGATTCGTCTTCGAGTGACGTGCTCTCCTCCAGTTTTAGGTAGCGTTGGGCATGGGCAAGCCCACTCCGTTCGAAGCGGAACATGGTGAAAGCCATTGCGAGTTCGACTCTTCGCCGCTACCGCCAGGTTTGGAGATGTGGGTGAGTGCTTGAAACCGCTCGTTTTGAAAACGGGAATACCTCAGTGATGGGGTATCGCAGGTCGGAATCCTGCCATCTCCGCCATATATGCAAGCGAGGTCAGATACGGTTGGCTGCGTCGGTCCGTAAAAACGAAGTCTCTCAGAGACCATTGGGGGTTCAAATCCCTCCGCTTGCACCACACACACGAAGGCCCTCCAACTCGGAGGGCCTTTCGCTTGCGCCAAACCGTTAGCGATGTCCCCAACCCAAACCGCCGGCGAGCGGGAACGACCAGCCACCGAAGACGAGACTCAACAGGGCGATCAGGCAGACCAACGCGAACACGACGCGGATAATGGTTTTGATGGGTTCGGGGGCGGGAACCATATTAATGATCCACCAGAAGACCCACAGGATTAATCCAAGGATGATGAGCGAAATCAGCAAACCGATGAGTCCGGGCATAGACGTACCTCAACCTTATTCAGATGGCGGTTTTCCACAATTTAGTTGCACGCAAAACCGAAAGTATGAGATATTCGTTTTGCGCGTTATCACGGCGATCCGGTGGTCTCATAAGCCACTCTTGGCAAACGGGGTTCAATTCCTCTACGCGCGACCATTCGATACCCCACAACCGAAGGGGCTGATTAGGAGACGAAAGCCGGAGAGGGAGAGGGGAACCCAAAACCGATTGCGGGTTCCGTGCATAAAGTAGGGGTCGTTGAATCGACGGGTTCAACACAAAGATTCCCGCCTATACCACGCCTCATCAAGATCGGTCGAAGGCAAGTAGTCGCAAGTCCGAAAAGCCCCACCTCTTGATTTCCTATAAACGCGAGAGCAGCACCGGAAGCGGCTCCCATACTAGTTGGGGGCCGTTTCCGTTTTCTGTGGTACTATTTCTTTGCGAGCCGCAAGCATCCTTGGCGTGGCTCACCAATGCCGCACGGATAGCGGTTTTTCCCACCCAAAAATTGAGGAGAAGTTATGGCAGATGCGATTCGCACCCGCTGCAAATTCCGTGTGGTCAGCGTCGAAACTGTAGACCATGCCGTGAAATCAGAGAAGGTTTTCTCTGACGACCCAACCTATGCCACTCTTCACGAGTGCGAGTATGAGCATGAAGGCCGGAAGTACAAAATCAGGTCACTGGCCCATGCACAGAATGTTAAACTTGCGGCTCAGTACGATCCCAGCAACAAAGAAGACTTGAGTTTCTCGGAGGCAACACCATCCGGGGAGGTCAAGATTTACGTCAGCAACCCGTCGGTAGTAAACACGTTTGAAATCGGAAAGTGTTACTACGTGGATTTGATTCCCTGCAAGTAGTGGTATGATGGTTTCGCGGTTGGGCTAAACCGCCATCGTACCCAATGGGAGCAAACTGCCCCTAACGTTGCCTCAGTCCCTGGACTATGCAACGGATACGCGGGGTCTTCGGTCATTCCGGGGGCCTCGCGGGTCACCCAAAACCGCAAAGGGATCATCATGAACCGCCGACAATTCCTAACGGTTTCCGCCAGTGCCGCGCAAAAACTTTGAATTTCGAGGTTGACAACGGTTCTGAACTCGGCTAAGGTTGTTTCCAGTTATGAAGCATGTGAACCCAACGCGCTTTACTACACCCGCCACCGCCGCGCAACCGCGCCAGGCAGAGGGTAATATGTAACGCGCCAGGGTTCCATCTCGCGGGAGCAATCCCAGAGCAACCTCGGCCAACCAGCCGGGGTTTTTTGTTGTGCGGTCGTATAACGGGATTATGTCGGATTGTTACTCCGAAAGATGCGTGTTCGAGTCACGCCCGCACAGCCAAGTTTAGGTAACGACGCTCTCCCCCAGTGGGAAGTGGCGGATGATCTCTGAAAACCGAAAGGCAATGTTCGCGGTTCGTCTAACTGTGAAGACCTCGGCTTCTGACGCCGATAATGGGGGTTAGAATCCCTCGCCGCGAACCAGATTTTATTCGGGCATCGTTCAACGGCAGGACCATGGGTGTTGGCCCCATTGATTAGGGTTCGAATCCTTATGCCCGATCCGCGAGGTTGGTATATGCGGTATTACGCTTGGACGCCATCCAAGAGAAACGGTTTCAAACACCGTACCTCGCTCCAAAGTTTTGCGGTATCATGCAGGCATGGCAGAGTTGGCTTATGCACCGCACCCGTAATGCGGACGACATCCGTTCGATCCGGATTGCCTGCTCCACATCAAAGAAAGGAGGGACTATGAACAACGTAGCGAACCGAGCGGTTTTGATTTTGAATGCGTCGTACGAGGCAATCAGCATTGCCCCGATGCGCAAGGCTGTGAAACTCCTAGTCAAGGGACGCGCCGATGTTACGGAGCATCTCGGTCGTGAGATCCACGCCGGCATCCTGTTTCCGACGGTCGTGAAACTCCGGACGTACGTTCATATTCCCATCCGGAAGCCGACTCTCAGCCGGAAGGCGATTCTGCTTCGGGACAGGCACCGGTGCCAGTATTGCGGCCAGCGGTTCAGTCCGGGCGTCCTCACCCTTGACCACATTTTGCCTCGGTGTCGGGGTGGGCGGGATTCGTTTGAGAACCTAGTTGCGGCGTGCCAGCCGTGCAACCGCAAGAAGGGAGAAAAACTTCTTGAGGAAAGCGGCATGACACTACTCCACCGGCCGCGCGCCAGCAACCTGCACACACCCAGATTCATGTTGCGGAATCTTGCGGCAGAGGAGAGTTCGTGGCAAAAGTATCTTTACTACGACTCTTCGGAGTCGGCAGGAGTAACAAGAGGTTGATTGGTTTCGCCTTCTTAGATTAAGTGGAAAATCCTCTGCTCGGTACGCAGAAGTTCTGGTTTCGATTGCCAGAGAAGGCCCCATTTATAGTATAGTAAGCAAATGGGATACAAAGACTCGGAAAAGCAACGGCAATTCCTACGCGAATGGTACCAGAACGTTATGAAGCAGCGCAGGTTGGCATGGGAAGCCGCCAATACATGTGTTGACTGTGGATCGAAAGAAAATCTGGAATTAGACCACGTTGATCCAAGTCTAAAAATCAGTCATAACATTTGGTCGTGGAGTGAAAAGCGTAGGAATGAGGAATTGGCAAAGTGTGTCGCTAGATGCCATGAATGCCACAAGAAAAGAACAATTGCACAACAGAGCAAACCGAGCAATCATGGGGCGAGATCGTTCTACATGAAATATGGATGTCGTTGCGATTTGTGTGTAGCCGCTGCTGCTCTAGTTAGAAATGAACAGAGGTATCGTACTGGAAAAAGAAAGCCAAGGAATCGCACTGCAAGCATTGACGGCGATGCATCCGGCCTGTACCCGGAATAAGAGTGTTCGACTCACTCGCGGTGCTCCAAGTTCGGAGGTAGCAAGATGGACAGACGGCGGTTTTTTCGGTTTCTCCCTCTCTCGGCACTCGGGGTAGTTGGCAGGCTTCCAGCCCAAACGGTTTCGAAGGAAGAAAAGGAGCCGAGTCCGTGGGTCGAGTGGCAATGCCGAATGGAGATGAGAGATTGGAGCAAGGACGATGCGCCTGTGATTTTTCGGTGCCTCACCAAGTACAAGACGCTTCGCGGAACCGCTCCGATTTGTCCGATGTGCGGTTACCAACTTGCGG
>JACTVF010000107.1 GCA_019695435.1 Methanoregulaceae archaeon
GTACGAGACCCCAGCCGAGAAGGAGAAGGCGTGGAAGAACGGCCTGTTCAACGCCAACAAGATGGCGGAGGCGGGGCTGGACGGGAAGATGTTTGAGACACCCGAACTAAGGGACGTGTTTGACCACCTTTTTCCCCGCTACAGGGAGAAGCGCGACCTGATCAACGTTGACGACGCGGGCTTGCTGTGCCTCAACGCGGGGCAGGAGAGGCAGGAGGCCGCCAACTACAGGCTAGTCGTCACGGAGTGCCTCGCCGCAAGGAGCGTACGCGACGCCAAGATCGACCTGCTCATCGACGCCGTCGTGGACAGGCATCTGCAGAAGAAGCAGGACGCGATCTACCGCAGGGCTTGCGAGGAAAGGAGCGACCCGGCGATCGGCCCGCAAAAGTCCTGGATCAACATGCGGGATGCGTGCGTCAGGGAGCTTGCCGACCCGCGCTGCGGGATCAAGGCGGCCGACTTGGCGGAGTCCGCTGGCGAGACGGTCGGCTGGGTCAGGGACATGCGGGAGCACCCAGAGAAGCACCGCGGCTGCCTGTGCGGCATCCTGCCCGTGGATTCCAAGACCCGAGGGTTCAGGCCCGGGCAACTCACCGTCTTCGTCGGGATTCACGGCGGCTACAAGTCCACCATGATGGTCAACGTCGCCCACGGCCTGCGGGAAAAGGGGCACAATGTCCTGTACGCGAGCCTGGAGATGGAGCAAAAGATCGTCAGCCTGAAGTTCTTGTGCAGGCTTTCGGGGGCGTCATTCCCCCGCTGCTACGACGGGCTGGCGACGCCAGAGGACTACGCCAGCCTCGCCGAAGCCCAAAGGCGGGCGGCGGAACATGGAAAGCTGCGGATCATGACGGCGGGGAATTCGTCCAAGATAAAATTGTCGCAGCTTGAGGGGTGGCTGGAGGAGCACGAGTCGGTCTTCAGGCCCGACGCGGTCATCGTCGACTACCTGGACCTGGTCCAGCCCGAGAACGCCACCCCTGACCGCCCCGACATCGGCATCGGCGACGTTTGCAAGATGCTGCGGGCGATGGGCAACAAGCGGGGCTTCGCCGCCATCACCGCCGCCCAGATGAAGCGGGCGGCGTGGGACAGGATCAGGAAGTTTGGCATCGACAGCCCCGAGAAGGCCCAGCTTGACACCGACGACATCTCGGGGTCGCACATGATCGGCGGCGACGCGGACAACGTGTTCTTCCTTTTTCCAGAGGGCTTCGACCGAGTCAAGCTCTTCACCGCCAAGTCGCGGTACGGCGCCAAGTCGAGGTCTGCGGGCGAAGTCCTCAGGATCAACCATGAAACGGGGGCCATCGTGACATTGGAAGACGACGACGCACCGCTGTTCAAGGCGATGGGCGTCCAGCCCGCGCCAGCCGCGCCGGAGGCGCGGCAGGCTGGAGGCGACATCTTCGCCGAAGAGCCGCCGAGTGAGCCTGAAGCCGTCTTCGGATGCGTGGCTGGCAACGAGGACTTTTAAGCCAAACTGCCAGCTTGAGGCAGGGTCAGTGAGCGATGAAAAATTAGCGAGAAAGGGGATGGCATGAAACACATACAGAGACTCCATAGTCAACCTTCAAGTCGGTCATTTGAACTAGGACGGCCGCCGAGAACCGCGGATTGGCCGTATTCCAAGACGCCGAAGCAAAAAACAAGGCGGTTTCCAGGCGTTTTTGGGCACCCGAATTACAGCCAAAACCTGGCACGAGACCAAAGGAGTTATAGAAATGAAACGAGGCACGAGACCAAAGGAGTTATAGAAATGAAACGAGGCACGAGACCAAAGGAGTTATAGAAATGAAACGAAACATGCCTTTAAGGACTTACAAGAACGAAAAAGGCAGGTCCGTCGGACAACCCTTCCGTTTGGACAACCCTTCTTCCCATAGGGAAGGGTTGTCCGATTGCAAGGGTTGCCATAGAGCTAAGCTTTCTTTCTTTCTTTCTTATAACTTATTCAGCTTACCCCCTGGGCTGGACAACCCTGACAACCCTTGCCTTTTTACCCCGTTTTGTCTATGGACGGAAGGGTTGTCCGAATCGGAAGGGTTGTCCGAGGGCCAGACCTGTAAAGCCAATAAGACCGTAAATTCCGGGCCCGGACGGAATTGGGACTCCCAGGCTAACAAAAAACGCGACAAGGAGTCTGCTAGGGGGTCAGGGGGGGTGGCGGGGCCTCCGCCGCCTTCATCCAGGCTCCCCGGAACAGCCTCCACTAAAACAGGCCGTTTAAGGCCGATTACAAGCAAGCCATTGGAGTAAAACATGGAGCGAACCTACTTCTTCAAGAGTTCCCGTCCCGGCGTCCTGAACGCCCACCGCACCGAGTGGAAGGACTTTCAGGTCGAGTGCTCGTGTCCCGGGTGGCGGTTGGGCGGCCGATGCTGGCATGCCGACCGCGTGGCCAAGGCCGAAATGGACGCGTGGCAAAAGATAAAGAACTCCCCCTGGCCCGCATGGTACTGCGCGGAGGATGAGTGGGAACGACTTTCGCCCGCGACGAGGCTCTCGGCGATGATGGCAATGGAGGCACGCAGATGACCGTTCATTGTCGCGACATTGTCCGCCGCTCGGGAACGGCCCTTTTAGCGCGTTCCTGGGGCAGCCAATGCGCATATTCGGCGACATCGGCCATTTGGGTTAGGTCCTGGCGGCATGGCTGCGACGCGAGCATCTCGGCATTTGATTTCCAAACATTGTCCTACGTCGCCAAGAGCCGATCATGGAGAAGCGGCCGATGAGGGCCATTTGGGTTAGGTCCTGGCGGCATGGCTGCGACGCGAGCATCTCGGCATTTGATTTCCCGACAATTTTTCCATCGCCCTGACTTTGGCGTTGTCAATGCTCTTCGCGTTGCATCCCAGGATTTCTGCCGCTTCCAGATACGTCAGACCCAGCCTCATCGTTAGCGTCACGGACGCCTTTTGCCTGGGCGTCAGGTCGACGTCGTTGGCAATGTAGTCATGGGCTTTGCGGGCCAATTCAGCCAACTCCGCCCGCTCCTCCTCGATCTCCGCGTGCGGGTCGGGCGTAATGTCGGCCAGGGTCATTATTGAATCCCTTTGCGATCCCGATTTTTTGACGACCTGGTCCAGAGACAGCATTTTCTTGTCGAAGGTCCTGCGCCTGTCCAGCGACCGCTTGAACACGTTCCTGGCGTGGTTGTGGCACACCGTGTGGACATAGCTCATGAACTTGCTTTTTTCGGGATCGAATGTCTTTGCCGCTTCCCAAATTTTGCACTGTAGCATGGCGTCGATGTCGTCGCGGTCGGACAATGGAAACCACAGGGCGTACATCGCCCGAATGCATTTGGTCGCGGCCAGCATCTGGCTCATGAGTCGGTCGTTTTTCTGGTCGACTCGCCACTGCATGACCAATGCGTCCAGGTCGTTTTTAAACTGCATGATCGTGCCTCAATATCTTTCGGACCCACTGCCGGTCATTGTCGATTCTTTTTCGGTTGCACTTCAATTTCTTCGCGGCCTCCGCGTACGTCCAGCCGAGTATCGCCGTGTACATGAACGACATTCGTTTCCTTCGCGGTATTCGGTGCATGTCCAGCACCGCCAACGCTTTTTTTGCGTCGTCAGCCAGTTCCAGCGACTCTCCCGGCTCGCCCTCGCCGCCCGGCGTCACGTCGTATCCCGTCAGCACGTGCCCGTCCCGATCGTGCCCGACCGGGGCGTCCAGCGAAACCGGGACGGTCCTGCGAGAATGCCTGCCCAGCAGGTTCACGGCGTTGTAATATAGCACCATGCTGCAGAACGCCATGAAAGGCCTTCTTCCGTCCCAGTCCCTGATCGCCTCGACGACGCACATCCTCAGTTCCTGGGCGGCGTCCTCGCGATCGCTGCCCGTCCAGCGGGCATAGCGGGCGATCAGCGGCTCGCACTCGGCTAGGACCGCCTCGAATGCCCTGTCGCTGCCAGTGTCCCGATATTGGGCGGCATGGCCGCCGATTGCGTCCGTCATAATGTGCTCTCCTGGATCATAGTTGAACAAAGCATTAAACTTTATTCATTTGCTGATGTTGATATATTTTTGGACCATTGATCTGTAATCGGCAATGAAAGAACTGATCAAGTCTTTCTTGCCTTGATTGCATTCATTGAAATAATGTTCTGAACTACGCATTATCATGCTTGAGTTCTCTAATAATTTGATCATACCGCTAGGTTAGGCACAGGGAGAGGATTTCCCTTTGCGGGAGATAGGAACGCGAGCGGCATTTCGGGAAAACAGTAATGCAGCAACTACCCGCCCATGGCGGAGGATCGGACGGAAAAATGAGAATCGGCGTGATCGTCCTGGCAACCCAAAAATACATCAATTTTGTTCCGCCGTTGTATCAGTCCGCAAAAAAGCACTTGCTGAAGGGCTATGACGTTCGCTATTTTTTCCTGACCGACTTGCCGCGAGAAGAATGTCCTGCCGCGGTTGAAATGCCCGACGCTATCAGGCTCTCGGCCGTCCATTATCCGTCGTTTATCGGCACGATGGCAAATCGCTATAGGCAGGTTTTGGCCCACGAGAAACAATATGATTGCGACTATTTGATACACCAAGACGCGGACATGGCATACGTCTCGGACGTTGGCGAAGAGATCATTAGCCCAAGCGTTTTTGCAACGACCTCTCCCAATTTTCCGTACGGCAAATGGTGGGCGACGGGGTCATTGCTCGGAGGCCAACGCGAGACGTTTTTGCAGGCGTTGCGGGAGACCCAGGCAATGATCGATGCAGGGCCGATTGACCAGAGGTTTCCTGAGGAGGAAAAATGGAATATTTGGCTTTCGACGCACGAACACATGAAATTGCCGGTCGAGTATTGCACTCCCGATCGCCCGAGCAGGAAGGGCGTTGATCCGAAAATCGTGACGCTGACGACGCTGGATAAGCTGAAAAAAACGAATGTTCACAGGTCGCAGGACATCAAACCCGTGGCGTTTGACGCCAAATAGGAGCAGAAAATATGCTGATACCCACGTTTAACACAATCCTAGTCGAGGTGCTGGATACTAAGCCGTGCGAGACAATGTCCGCTGGCGGCATAGTTATTCCAGAAAAGGTGCAGAAGACTCCATTGTTCAAGGGCAAGGTCTTGGCAGTCGGCCCTGGCTATTGGACGCATGACGGACCAGAGAGCACTGGCAGCCGAGTGCCCATGTGTTGCGTCGTTGGCGACATTGTATGGTTCCGCCCGCAGGACTTCTATTACGTGAACCAAATCGATCTTGGTCAGGCTCTGCTGCCTGATACGTCCGTCATGGCAATTGAACGGGGAGAGTAAGGCGATTCCCCCTTTCGCGCGACGGCGGCCGCAGGCCGCCGTCCACGCTCTCTGCGTAGGACGGTGGTAGAACACGACTTACAAGAACGCAAAAAAGGCGAATTTCCGGCACTTTAGGCTTCGCCTTTCTTTTCAAGGTCTGAGCCATGTCCAGGAACCCGAAGACGAGCAAGAGCAAGACGGAAATGATCGTCTCCCTGCTCGCCCAGGGCGTCCCGGTCAGGGAGATAATGCACCATGCGGAATGCTCACAGGGCTTGGTTTATAAGACTTTAAAGAGCCACGAATCCGAGATAGCCCAGGCTAGGATTCCTGGCCCGGAAAAGTCCAAGGCTCCCAGCATCCGGCTTCCCAAGCTGGACCCTGCCCAGCCCATTGCCCCTCAGCTCGAACAAATGGCATGGAAGGTCATTGCATCGGCCGCCGCTGGCGAGGACGTGACGGTCAAGCAGGCCAACGCGGCGCGGGAAATTATCAAGCAGGCATTACGGGACCGGGTTCCTCCGCCGCAGGATCGCCACCTGACGTTCCGCATCGACATTCTGGACCTGCAGGACGGACAGGAGAAGCCGTCCGTGGTGGAAACGAAGCGCTATGACGTCCGCCCTTACTGACACCATTCGGTTCCTGCTGGACTCGACCCAGGCCATGGTCGCCGACTGGTTCCTCCGCGCCCTGTCCCAGGTGGTCTGCGTCCTGGGCGCCCGCGGCGCGGGCAAGAGCGGGCTTATTCGGGCGATCATATTCATGGTCTGCATATCGTCCCGCAAACAGGTCCTGTACGCGTCCCAGAGTTCGGGCAATTCCTTGGATCAATTCAATAAGCTGATTGAGGACGAGACGCTGCAGAAGTACCTGTACGAGGGCAATGACAAGGAGGCTTTCACTACCAAGCCCATTCCCACGATTCGCTGGAAGTGCGGATCCGAGACGCTGTTCTGGTCCATGGGGTCCATGGAAGACCACGTCAAGCGCGGTCTTCATCCTCACGTCATAATCGTCGACGAGGCCCAAAGCATATCCGAGACAAGCTGGTCCCGCGTCCTGTACCCAATGAGGATCAGGATTGGCGGCGGGGCGAAGATGCTGGTGTTCGGATCCACGCCCGACACCGACGGGCATTGGTTCTGGCGGCTTCACCAAAAGGGATTGGACTTTCCCAATGACGCGGGCGTTAAGTCCTTCGTTATGAACACCGAGAACGCCCTGGCGTTCAAGGGCGCCGCAGGCAAGAAGGTCCTTGCCGAGGCCCGGGCGACGATGGCAGACCACGACTACCAGAGCGAGTTCGGCCTGAAGCCGGGCGGCCAGGGAAACCACTATTTCAACCCTGCCGACATAGACGCCTGCGTGGCGGCGTACAAGGGCTGCGACGTCTCCCACGGGACGCTCATGGCCCTGGACCCCGCCCTGGGCAGCCATGATCCGATGGCGTACGTTATCTCGGACTTGCGAGGCAACATATTCCTGAGCCACTCGATCGACATGGACATGAGCGACACCGACCAGGTCCAGGAAGTGATCGACATGGCGAAGAAGTATCAGAGCCTGCTGGTGATCGAGGCGAACAGCACCGCCTTCATGACGTATTCTGGTTCCATGAAATTATTGCTGCCCTACGGTTGCCGCGAGATCCCGCTGCGTTCCATTTCAACGAAGGCGCAGGAGGGCAAGAATTCCCTATGCAAGCAGGCGGCGTGGATGTTCGAGCACCGCCAAATAAGTGTTAATCCCGAATGCAAGACGCTGGTGAAGCAGTTAAAGTCTTTAAGGGACTACAAATTGCCCTCGGGAGTCCTGCAGATCAGGGCTCCCGACAAGGATCATGACGACGAGGCGTTCGGGGCGATAATCCTAACCGAGGCGGTTGCCAAGGGCTGGCAGCCCGATCTTGACGTTCGCGGCGATCCCGCCATGGGGCTGATATGAGGGCTTGCGGCGGCGAAAAATCTGTCAGCGCTAATGCAAGCGCTCTCAAGCTTGCTTGCTGAAGAAGCTGTCGCCTTTAGGCGACAGAGTCGTCACGGATTCGGCACGATCCGATATGACTCTTTTTTCGTTCCGCAAACGCTACAGACGTACCTCGTGACTCCCCCGGCGACCCGCTCGATCCGCTGGCTGGTGGTCGCTCGGCAGGTGCTGCAATATTCCAGAGTATAGTCCTTTTCCGCCCGCATGGCACGCTCCTACAGGTCGCAACTCGCGTATACATATCCTGACGTGGTGCCTAGCGGGTAAAAACTGGCATTGCCCGTGGACGTAACTGCCGCGTAAAGAAAGACCCCAGAAGCAGTATTTACCATATAGAGAATTGACGTGCAATTTACCATATTCCAGTCAGCTACGGTTGTTCCATT
>JACTVF010000108.1 GCA_019695435.1 Methanoregulaceae archaeon
GGGGTTCACGTGGGGCCTTATTGTCCGGAGCCGGGGCCTCGGCCGCAACATCACCGCCGGCCTCCGCTCGCTTGCCGGTGGCGAAATTCACGAGTATACCCAGCTCCTCAACCAGTCGCGGGAGGAGGCTCTCCTGCGGCTCAGGGAGCACGCGAAGGCGCTCGGAGCAAACGCGGTTATCGGCGTCGCGTTCGATTCTTCAGAAACGGGGGGCGCCATGACCGAAGTGCTTGCCTACGGCACCGCGGTGGTGGTCGAGCCGGAGACGGCTGCGGCAAGCCCGGTCCGGCTCGGATAACGGACGGGAAATTTCTTTTTTACGGCACGATCCGGAGATATTTTTTCCCGAACACCGAGCAGACCAGGCAGAGGTACACATCTGCGGCTGCCAGGTCATGGCCGGCCCGGGCGGCCTCGAGCGCCCGGGCAAAAACTTCTGCATGCACTTCTTCGACCAGGGCCGCGTACGAGAATATTTTTCCGGCCTCGCTCTTCTTCTCTTCGCGGGCGGCTTGGAGAAATGCCGGGTACAGCTCGCGGGTCTCGCCCGGGATCCCGTCGTCCGAACCCGGGGAGATCATCATGCCGCCTTCCTTTCAGTCATCAAGCATCAATTTCATGGAGGCGTCCGCCTTCTCTGCGGTGAGTATGATAACAAGCGGACGATGCGTGATGCGCCGATCATGGCAGATACAGCCACCCTGTCCGGCACCGTCTCCCCCTCTCATGGATACTGCATTGTCTCATGGAACCTTCTCCTAAGACCGTATCTAATCCGGGCCCAGATTGAGCCTGGATTGTCCCTCCCGGCACCCAATCGGAGCCCGTATCGGGCTCCGTTTAAAACAAAGCCCAAATAGGCCTTATTTTTGCAAACTGACGAAATAAAAGGTTCGCGTATTCGCATTTTACGGCCCGATCTGATGCCCGGATGGGTTTCGGTCGATCCCGGAAAAAGAGGTCATTTTAGGGCCATTACAGGCCGATTATGGGCATTATATAAAGCTCAATTTGGGCTTATTTTGGCAAACCGTGCTCAATATCGGCTCTTATTTTTGGGGCGGCCAATCGAATGGTTTTACGGGCTTATTTTTCGGGAGTTACCGATGAGACGCTTAAGAAAATTCCGTCACCTCTCGTTATCGAGCTGTGCCTGGATTTTTTCCGCAACAGGTTCCGATGGTGCATCGAGCGGAACAAGACGGATCTGATCCGCGGACAAAACACCTATCCCAATATGAGAGGCACGGGCGATCTGCTCCAGGGAGAAAATTGTTCCCTCGCTCACGTCGTGGGAAGTGCCAAAGGAGCGGAGCAGTGCAACCCCGGTTGCATCGATTGCAACCCGATCCCGCCCGCCGATAATCACGTTGGGGCGGATACGTTTCCCTTTGTCCGGCCCGCCTGTTGCAAATCCTTCGGTCGCATCCATGAGCACGAGATCGGTGGAATAAAATTTGTTGATCTCGGCAATCATCGTCCGCTGGTGGGGCGAGCTGTGCAGTTCGCCCATGAAGTCGTAATCAAGGCCGGGGACCCGTTTTGCGACAAGGCCGACAGAATTTTTTAACGACATCGTGAAATGTCCCCCGTACCGGTGTGTCTTGAGGCAGCAGGTTTGTATGACGCGGTCTGCCCGGGCAAAGACATTGGCAATAAAAAAACCCCGTTGCCAGTGAAGCCCGGGTGCCTGGATCTCCTGCCAGCCGTTCCGTTCGATCTCATCCAGTACGACGACCGAAAACCCGAGCTCTTGTGCGAGGGAGAATACGCCACGGTTTTCCAGCACGGCCCTTGTCTCTCCCATTCCGCTGCGTTCAGCAAGCGTGAGCTGTGCCGGCCCCTCGTTTATGATGGAATCAGCTATCCCCCGCAGCATATCGATATGTGTCGAAGCAGGAAACGGGTCGTCACTGTTGAAATTTGCCTTGAGCGCCACTTTGGCTCCTGACAATACTGAGAGATCAAACTCCGCAAGGATCGCGTGAAGCCCGCCGATACGGTCAGTTGCATCCGCGATGAAAATGTCCGTCTGCCCTTGCCCGGTCATAATTTCACCGGTGAATCCTTATTGCGCGGGAGGAGATGAATGCTCGCTCTTGCAGATCCAGAATAAGGTAACAAAGACGTTATCCGAAAAATCGGGGAAATCGCCATTTTCACGACTCAAATGATGTGCATGAATTATCCCACGTCCCGGAAAGTTTTCAGGATCTCTTAAGATCGGCATCGGGTTAACCAGAAGAACAACAGGTTATCAGCACCAGCCCATGATAGTATAAAAAAAGAATCCGCGGGCCCACCCTGGCCCATCAGTACGTCCCGGACTTCTTCGCGGCCTCGATCAGCGCCTTGACATTCTCCGGCCGGGCCTCGCCCGGGATCCCGCCATCCGCACCCGGGTAGATCAGCATGCCGCCTTCCTTGCAGTCGGTAAGAAGCGACTTCATGGAGGCGTTCACCTTCTGCGGTGTGGCCGGTCGCAGGAGAGAAACGCCGGGCATCCGGCAAAAAATTATTTCCGCCGCTTTACCATCGCACATGCGGCAAAGAGGCCCAGCGCCAGGATGGCAGGCAGGGGAGAGAGCCCGGCTTTCTGTGTCTGCGAGGCCGTTGCGTTTAATGGGGGTCCCGCCGATGCATTGAATCCCTGCTGCCCCTTGAGCCATTCCGTCGCGTATGTCAGCTGGACATCCTCGCCCGCCATCGCCCGGGCGACCGTGTCCCGGTCGAGCGGCACCCGGACGGTCGGAGAGACACCGCCTTCAAGCGACGCATTGCTGTCCATCTGGATCGTATAATTCTCATCCACTGATGCCCCGGCCGGGAAAAGGATGTACATATCGAGGGGCATGATCGCCTGGAGGCCGTTTATCCCGAACGCCCCGTCCGTCCCGTACCAGGAGACGACCGCACCCCTGCCGGTCTTTACAAGCATCATCGGCACGCCCTCGCCGGAGCTGATCGTATCGGGGGAGACGAGCATCGCAACAGGCCCGTCGTACCGGACCGGCTGCGGCTTTGACCAGGTTGCTGTGAGGGGCACGGTGCGGCCGGTCCCGGGATCGTACATCGTGGCATGCTCGAAGAAGACCGGTATGTCCACGAACCAGCCGGCCATACAGGCCGCAAGGTTGTCCTCCCCGCCGCTGTTGAACCGGAAGTCAATGATAACGCCCGGGGTCTTGTTGGCGACCGCGGAAAGCATGGCGGCCTTAAACGCCGGGTAGGCATCGTACGACTCCCCCAGGATCTGGATGTACGTGTACCCTATGGGGAGTGTTCTGGTCGTCACGGTCTGCGGGGCCAGCTGCGGCCCGATCCCGTTGAGGCTGTCGGCGACCCCGAGGTCGTTGATCTGTTTTCCCAAAAAGAAACTGCTCTTGATCAGGCTGTCGTACGAGTCGTTGTACGCGGTCAGGTTCACGGACCGGCTCTCGTACGCGGGGCCCCCGGTAAAGGTCACCGTGGCCTCTGTTCCCACCGGTGCCCGGGTCAGGAGCCGGGCCTGCTGGAGCCGGATCCCTTCGAGCGTGGACGGTTTTTTGGTCGCCCAGATGTACGGCGTTGCGTTGATCGCCTCATGGATCTCCTGCCCGTCCCATGCAGTCACCATATCGCCAAAAGCGATCCCGGCCTTTTCCGCTGCGCTGCCGTTTGCCACGTAACTGACGATCACGTCGCCCGAATCGATCTGCACGAGCGCGAAGCCGAAGCCCCCGCCAATGTCCGCGTCCTTTGCCCCGTAGTCCCCGTATGCCGGGAGCATATTCGCGTGCCCGTCGGGGATCGCAAACAGGTATCCTTTAAGCGCCCGGAGGTACGCGGCCTTGTCCTGCTCTTTCTCTGCGGCAGCGATGGCCGGCTCCCAGGTCCGGTTGAGCGCGTCGAAGTCGACCGACCGCCATTGTGTGAACGCGTACCGCTCCTTCATGAGCCGGTTGAGCGAGATAAACGCATCCGTCCACGAGAGGTTGCGGTAATCGGCAGCCGGCGTCGCGTTTGCCGCGATCGGTGCAAACGATGCCTCCATCGCCGCGTTGTATGCCGTCTCGTTTCCCTGTTCGAAAAGGAAGCAGGGATTGTCCCAGACCGTGCAGCCGGAGCAGTTTACCGCCTCCGCTGCGGCCGGCGGCAGGAGCGCCACGAGAAGGAGGAGGGATAAAACGAGGACGGGAAGCACCCGGGCGGGTGATCTGACGCGCAGGAACGACAACGGGAACATACCCGAAAATTAGGTCTGTCTCGTGTATAAGGAAACCGATACGCCACCTTTTTTGGCACGAAAAAAAATTACCTGTTGATATGCACGACTTTAGCCGGGGGGAACCCGTTGAAGTGCGTGGATGAAGCATGGGAGTACGCCCCGATATTTTCCGAGTAGACGAAATCTCCGATCTCCAGCTCCGGCAGCTCTGCCGAGAGCGTGATCGTATCGAAAGCGTCGCAGGTCGGCCCGAAGACCGCCGAGATCTGCTTTGGGCCTTCCTTGAACGCGAGCACCGGGTAGGTACAGTGGTCGAAGACCTGTCCCGAGTAGGTATGGTAGACGCCGTCGTTGATGTAATAGCAGGGCTTGCCGTCCCGGTACGCCTTCCCGACCACCTTGGCAACAAGGGTGCAGGCATTGGCAACCAAAAACCGTCCGGGTTCGGCAAGGATCTCCATGTCGGCCGGGAAGAGTCGTGCGATCTCGGCATTGAGTTTTGCTGCCAGTTCCGCAATTGACCTGACCTCGGGGTTGTATTTCACCGGGAACCCGCCGCCGATATCGAGGATCCGGATCTTCTTATCGAGCCGGTTCTCTGTCTCCGCGATAATGTCGGCGGCGATCTGGAGCGCGACGACATAGTTATCGAAGTTCGTGCACTGGCTGCCCACATGGAAGCTCAGACCTTCTACCACAAGCCCATGATCAAAGGCCGCGGCGATTAGGTCGACAGCTTCTCCCGGGTCGGCCCCGAACTTCGAAGAGAGCTCGACCATGGACCCGGTATTCGGGACCCGGAGCCTGAGGACAAGACCTGCCTGCGGGGCGTGCGCCCGGATCTTCTTGAGCTCCTCGATGTTGTCGAATGTCACGAGAGGTTTGTACTGGTTAAGCTCTTCCAGGGTCTCGATGGGTTTTATCGTATTTGCGTAGATGATGCGGTCCCAGATCCAGTCCTGTCGTTCCTTGTCAGGCAGTCCTTTAATGAATTTGTAGACAATCATGAACTCGGGCATCGAGGCCACATCGAAACTTGCCCCCATATCCAGAAGAGTTTTTACAATTTCTGAGTTCGAGTTCGCCTTGACCGCAAAATAGACCTGGATCTTCGGCATATACTTTTTAAACTCGCGGTAGTTCTCCCGGATTTTCTCGTGATCGATCACAAAAATAGGAGTTCCCCTTTTGCGTGCCAGTTCCTGAAGCATCTGACGACTTCCCCGGTCAGTGTGGGAAACTGTATCGTCCTGCCCGCATGTGTTTACCGTGTTCACGTCCATTCCTCTGCTTTTGTTGGTACATGAGTGATTCATCGCACGAATAAGAAGTTTTTGAATTGCCAGACATCGGTCCGGTCATAGTCATTCTCCGGGTTCTCTTTGAAATAGACCGTCCGGTTTTTGAGTGGCGTCCAGTCGGCAGGCCCGGACCAGAATTCCCCAAGGTAGGGCTTTGCAATATTTAAGACAAATTCATGGGGCAGGTCATCGGGCAGGCAGAATCCCTTTTTCGGGTTCTCGATCATCCACATCACCGCAGAGACGACCCCGAGCGCGACCTGGATCGTGGTCGCGTTCTGGCCCGGCGCAAGTTTCCGCGCATCCTCAATGGGAAGGATGCTCCCCGTCCACCAGGAGTTGTACGGGTGGCCCATCAGGAGCGCGCCAAGGATATCCGAACCGCTTGAGATCTCCCGGTCGTTCATGATCCGGATCTTGGGCTGGAGCTCATAGTTCCTGCCCCGTAGTTCGTGGAGCGATGCGATCGTTGCGTCGCAGGGCATGTACGCATAATTCACGGTCGGCCGGTAGATCGCCGTGTTGTCGCGCCAGACCGTCCACCGGTCGGAGATGCCGAATGCCTCGCCATGCCGGATCACCATGCCGACTATCTCCTGGTGGGGTACCCATGACCTGACCCATGTGTTGATCCCCATGTAGGGGAGCATGATCGCGTTCTTGGGGCCCGCGGGGGGTACATGGGCATGGGGGGGCAGTTCCTTCTCATGGGTGCCCCAGCCGATCTCTGCCGGGGCGGTACCCTCTTCGAGCAAACCTTCGATGCACCAGGTCCCGACAAACTCGTCCACCTTCTTTGGTGACCGGGATATCTGGGTGTCGCGCTCGGAGCAGTGTATGACCTTGATCCCGACCTCCATTGCGAGCTCGTTGAACTTCTGCTCCTCAATGAGGCGCTTGAACCGGGCGGGGTCCTGTGCGATCCCGTCTTCTATCATTTTATGGGCGATATCCACAAGGCCCTGCTTGGTCATGTGCGAGATAAGGCCCGGGTTTGCACCGTGGTCGACCACACAGGTGGTACTGTTCTTCCAGTCACGGGTGAGCTCCCGCAGTTTCATCTGCCGGTAGTACAGGGACTTCTCATAGGGGCTTGCAGTATAACGCTCACCGAGCGGGTCCCACGCTTCAACAGACGTATTCACGTACAGCACGTTGTGGTCATGGCACCACTGGACAATCTCGCCGCAGTCAATATTCCAGGCGAGGTCGACTAAAAGCCCGCCTTCCGCGAGGTTCTCGGACAGGATGGTATTGAGGTTTTCCGGCGTAATCTTCCGTTTCAGAAACCGGAGACCCCGGGTCGTATACGCTTTGAGATCCTGGGATTTATCCTTAAAATCGACGAGTGTGATATTCTCAAGCGGTATATTGACATGCCGAAGCAGGATGGGGAGCGTGCATTTGGACACGGCACCATAACCGATAATGAGTACTTTATTTTTAAAGTCCACCCTAACCCTCCCGGGTTTTTAATTTCACTTCTCTCTCCAGTGTGTATTTTACGCGCTTTTACGTTATAAAATAATGAGGAAAAACCGGTGTAATGACCGGCCAGCACCGGCAAAAAAAGCGGTTACTTAATTCTTGGGATGGTACAATATACCAGCAGGTGATCCCATGTCAAAACGGGCAGTTGACCTGATCTTTTCCACAACCTTTACGCTCACCGACCTCCGCATGATCCTGCGCGAGACGGCGCCGACACACGAACTGGACGAGAAACAGCGGGCAGAGGCGGCACGTTTGCTCGAAAACCTCGAACGGCAGGTCGATTCCTTAAAGCAGGAGATGCTGAGATGAAGTGCGGGAACGGGATCGAGGCCCGGCAGGTAAACGAGCTCTTCATCAACATCGACCCGATCCAAGCCGGGGGACGGCTCACGGGCGACGCGATCAAGGCGGTCATCGCGTACGGCGACGGGTATTCTGTCTGCGACAACTGCCGGAAGCCCAACCGGCTCGACTGCATCTCAAAACCGCCTATCGCGGAGTTCCACAGGGAGGTTGCCGCATGGCTCAACATGGACACAGCCCGGATGATGCCCGGCGCCCGGCGGGGGTTCCAGGCCGTCACCCACACGTACGTGCAGAAAGGCGACCCGGTCCTCGTAACGTCGCTCTCG
>JACTVF010000109.1 GCA_019695435.1 Methanoregulaceae archaeon
TCTGGATTGCAGGCCCCACCGAAACCACATAGGGTATCCGCTTCGATCCCGGGTGATCGCGGGGAAGAACAACGAGCGGCAGGTGATAGGTCCTGACCAGTTCCAGAAGCATCAGGGCGGGCTCGACCGGACCCGCTTCGGGTGCAGAGACCACCACCAGATCACCGGCATGGACGCCCTGGCAGTATTCTTCATGACTGGCCTCGATGCAGAGAGGAAAATTCTCACGGACAACTGCCACGAGAAGAAAAGAGTGGGTACCCTTCACGTGCAGGACATCGTCGCCAACGGAAACGTTCATATCTCCACAACGTCTTCCGACTGGCAGGATGGACACATGGGCCGTTTGCCGATCCCCTTGAACTGTTCGCCGCAGTCCTTGCACCGGTAGGCCTTCGTCTCGACCCGGTCTGCGGGGAGATCGATATCCAATGGTCCGCCAACACTACACATGATCCAATCACCTCAGTATCCTAATCTCCCCATTGTATTATTTATGTCTGTTTACGGTTCCGGTACAGTCCGGTTGCTTTTCGCGGGGGCGGTTGCTTTTGCCGCTATACGACAAGGATGAAATTGAAGGTGACAAGAGCGGTGACCAGCAGGATACAGGCGTGTTTTACACCTGCGGCAAGTGACGATTCCCCCATCAGCCCCGCGATGAGTCCGGAGAAGAGCGCCTGTACCAGACACGCGTGGTAGAGAAGGCGATCCAACGTCTTGACCGGCACCGACCCGAAACCCGAAAGCGACCCGACTGACGAGAGGCCGGTGGTTCCCATATGGGAAAGGACCGGGAGGAACTGGGTGGTGAGCACGGCAACGACAAAAAGGAAGACCAGAAACGAGAGATACACGATCGCTGTGTAGATAAACATCTCCGCAAGACGCTCTTTTTTAAGGGTCTCACTCATCTTCGCGTCGCTTGCGGCAATGGCAAGCACCTCCCCGATCTGACCGCTCATCTCGCTTGCTTTGGTAATGAGCGTGACCGTCCGTGCAATGGCAGGAGTACTGATTCGCTCCTCAAACCGCATCAGGGCTTCGGTGAAGGGCACCCCCCAGTCCATGTCGCGTTTTATCCGGCGGATCTCGTAACTGAGAAGCCCGAGATTTGTGTTGACCATGATCCCGATGGCCTGGACGACCGTGAGGCCGACCCGGTTGATACCGGCCATCCTGTCAAGGAAATCCGGTATGAGCGCCTGGATCCCATTCACCTTCCGCGCCCAGATCTCATAGAAGATCGCGTAGGGGATAAGCACGATCAGCAGGGCGATGATGATATGGTCGTCCACGACATCGATAAAGAGTTCAGGATCGGCGTAATGGGGAACGTTTAATAACACTGCTGTTACGTAGAGGAGTGCGACAGGGACGGTTATGTACAGCGTATGGTTAACGTTGCTGACAAAACTTTCAAAGGGATGACGGAGGTGGTGTGCCAGATTCCGGATCCGATCGTATTTTCTGAGCTGTTCGAAATACTGCTCTTCACCGGCTTTTCTGGTGATCGGCACATCGGCATAAGCGTTGAGCGGGATCGCCCGGGTGTAACGCTCGGCCTTCTCTGCCCTCGTGGAGATGAGATCGATGAACAGGATAAATATGAACGACCCGATGGGCAGGACAAGATAAACCACAAGCGAGAGCTGGAAAACGGCTGATCCTCCCATCAGCCCCATGACAACCATGATGATGATCAAAAAAAGCGGGCCGGCGACAAAGAGCGTGACATAGGATTCTGCCACCATGGAAAGGACGGTCAGGAACTGCTTCTGTTCAAACCGCGCCTCTTCCTGGTATAACCGTACCCGGGTGGAGAGGAACCCGGTCATGTCCCCTCCGCTCTCGATTATGGAAAGCATGTCTTCGAGGAACACCTTGAGTTTTTCCGAGGGGGTGGTTTCAGCGAGGTGGTGGATCGCGGTGACGATATCGTTCCCAAAAAAGTCCACGTCCCTTGTTACCTGCCGGAATTCAAGGGCAACCTCCCCGTAAATATGGGCATTTTCAGACAGGGCGGAAAATATGGTCATCAGCTGCGCACCGCCCCGGCGCATCGCGTACATATACGCGACAGCATTGTGGAGCGTCAGGTTGATATTGATGGCCCGGTTGTTTTTCTCGATACCGGGAAGCCGGAGTAACAGAATGTACGTGAGGTACGCTCCGAATGCAAACAAGCAAACGATGCAGATACCTTCAACGAACGCTGCGCCCGATAAGAATCCAAGCGCTCCCGGTTCCTGGAGATTCAGGACATTGTAGACACCCCTCCCGGACGGAAAATCCATGGTGAGAATCTGACCTGCAAAGAAACCGAATATGCCAAAGAGAAGACCGATAAGGATGGAGATCTTTGCGGATCGCCAGAGGTGTTGTTCGAGGGTCAGGCCGGACCGTGAGGAGATCAGGTTGGCATGGAGTTCGAGGTACCGGATCGGATCGCGCAGCAGCCAACCTGTAAGAACCTTCCTGAAGGTCATTTCAATACCTGTCTGAGATCCATCCTGTGGGCCAGTACTTCCTCACGCTTGATATGGTAATTGTGAAAGATCGATGCGACGGATATGTAATCGATGATTTTCTGCTTTTCCATTTCTTCGAGAAGATTTTTCCTTACCGCGATCTCGGCATCCAGTTGTTCCCGGGTCCATCCGCGTTTCTCGGCGATCTCGCTGTAGATCCGGGATCTCCCGGTGAAGGTTGCGCGGTCGTGGATCATATCATATTCGAATACGTTGTTGATCTGAAGGTTCCCGGTTGCCTGATCGATACCGACAACCTCAACAATTTCCTGTGCTCGGCGGACCCGATCTGTCCCCCGGTAGATGAGTGCCTGCACGCTGACAACGTTCAATGCCTGCACCATGTTGCGTGGGACGTTCAACGGCTCGCTTTCCAGCCGGTGTATGGCCGCATCGATACTCCCGGCATGCATGGTGGAGAATGTGGTATGCCCGGTGTTCATGGCCTGGAAGAGCGTCTGCGCCTCTTGACCCCGTACCTCACCGACAATGATATATTCAGGCCGCTGACGCATGGCGGCCCGCAATAGATCGAACATGTTGATCGCATTTCCACCTTCTGTCAGGGCCTCGCGGGTCACACTTGCGATCCAGTTGTCGTGGTAGAGCGTTATTTCCCGCGTATCCTCGATGCTGACCACCTTTGCCGAAGGCGGGATAAACAGAGAGACCGCATTGAGCGAGGTGGTTTTCCCGGATGCCGTTCCCCCGATAAAGAGCATGCTCATGTTGTTTTCTATGGCCAGCCAGAAATAGACCAGTTCGTCGCTCGAAAACGTGCCGTACTCCAGGAGTTCGATGGGTGAGAACGGGTCTTCACGGAATTTCCGGATGGTAAACGAAGTTCCCCTCGTCGTCACTTCGGTACTAAATGTCAGCTGGAGCCGGGAGCCGTCAGGGAGAGTGGCGTCCAGCATCGGCGAGCCTGTCGAGATATGTTTTCCCGAACGCTGGGCAAGCGTTATCGCAAGCGAGTTGAGGGGATCGACTTCAAACGAGATGTTGGTCCGGATGTTCCGGTATTTCCGGTGGTACAAAAAGATCGGGATCCCGCTCCCATCGCAGGATATATCTTCAAGGTGTATATCTTTCATCAGCGGATCGATACGTGACCAGCCGATGAAATTGCGGATAAGGTAATACTGGAGTTTAAAGAGCGTGATGTCTTCGAGCTCAAGCCCGTAATCGTCAAGGAGTCCGTACACCTTGTCAAGCAGGATCCTGCGCCGGTCCATTTTGATCTCATCGGTGGTCAGGACCAAAACATCGAGAAGATCCACGTGGAGCCTTTCAACCAGTTCGTATTCAAATGCGGAGAGCACAGGTTCAAAGAGCAGGTACTCGGTCTGGTTGGTCTTTTTATTCAGGGTGATATACACCAGGGTCTTCCCGATCTCGATCCAGTACTGTTCGAGCAGTTCGTATCCTTCCGGCATGCTCTCGGTTACAAGCGTACCGTGCTTCCCGTAATCGTATTCTTCATGCGCCGCGCTCTTTTTGGTGCGGAAGAGGGAGAAATACTGCCGGTAACCTGACCGGTATTTTTTTGCTGCGGGCTTTTCTGGTTTTTCTGCGTGAGCCTCTGTGACATTTTCCCGGCCATCGTCATAGGTCTCCCCGGTACCTACATCGACCACGGCCTCCTGTTCACGGGGCCGGTTTTTTTTAAAGCGTGCAAGAATATCAGAAAACCCCATAGATCCTTACCCTCACCAGCTGCCTGTTTTTCACCGATCATAGTTCGGGATATGATCTTATATATAATGTGCAGGGTGTGGGGCAGGTCCTTCGTTTTTTAAAGCATGGTCCGGACACGGGCTTACCAATCGTTTCTGGTTTTTTATGTGCCGTGAAGATACCTGGCAACGCTTCCATCATAGGAAGCATATCACTACAGAGTAAAATCAAAAATAGTGTGAATTATCTGATCTTCTCTTACGATCGTGCCTTTGTATATATCCGGCATGCGTAGTAAAACGAGAGGATATCTTTATTATCGTACTCAAAGAGAGAATCATTTGACGAATTTTCCCGTTGATGGGGGGTGTAATGCAGGATCTACAAACGACCAGGATGCCCACGGGACTCACTACACTCGATCCGATTCTCGACGGAGGAATACCTGTTGGCACCATGATCCTCCTTCTTGGTGAGATCGGGGCTGGCCATTATGAATTTGCCTACAGTTCCATTGTCAAAACCCTGGCGCGAATCGCAAAACTTCCTGCATCCGTACCCCGTTTCCCGGCAAAGATCCTGTACATTACGTTTACCCGGCTTGAGGGAGATGTACGGCACGAGATTGCCCAGTCGTTTTCGGTGAACGGGGTGAGCGAGGGGTCAGAAAACATTCAGTTTGAGGATCTTTCCGATCTCTATTTTGACCGAAGCCTTGTTCCTGATGACTGGTACAGCCACAGCAATGCCCTGACCAGGCTCCAGAAACGATCCGAGCACTCCAATATTTTTGTGAGACTTTCTGAGGTATTTAACTCATCAGATCCTGAGAGCCTGATCATCCTTGACTCGATAACGGATATCGCCACCCAGACAAACCACCCCAATCTCTGGCAGGACCTGACCGGGTTCCTGCGGGGAGTCCAGCGGCTCGTAAAACAGAAGAGAAGCCTGCTCTACCTGCTGCTCAGCCGGGGGATTATCGAGCCGGCAAAAGAGAGCGAAATTGCTGATATTGCCGATGCAGTTTTTTTATTCCGGTGGGAGGAAAGTACCGCTTCACGGCGCCAGCGGGTGATGTTCTTTGAGAAGTTCCGGGGGGTTATGCCACACCTTGAAGAGCAGGATCTCGTGAAATTTGCCATCCGTATATCCACAACGGAAGGTTTTGAAGTGAGAAACATCAGGATGGTCATATGAGCAAAGAACGAGTGAACTTCGGGATTATAGGCCTTGACGATATGCTGGGAGGGGGACTTATCCCGGGGAGTATCTGTGCCATCATCGGCACCTACGGTACCGGAAAGACTACATTTTCCCTTGAATTTATCTGGGATGGGCTCAAGAAAGGCGAACACGTGATCTACATCAGTCTTGAGGAGCGAGAGGACCGGATTCTGTGGTACATGAAGCAGAAAGGCTGGGACGCGGCACCCTATCTGGATACATCCCTTTTTGTCATCAAGCTCGACCCGACGGATTTCAATCTGGCGAACAACCGGATCAAAAACGAGCTCCCGAGCCTGATAAGCGAGGTGAAAGCCAGCCGGGTCGTGATCGATCCTATCTCACTGTTTGAGGATCTCTTCGAGAATGATGCGGACCGGCGGCGCGAGATGTTCCGGTTTGTTGAGGGGCTGCGGGACAAGAAGTGCACCATTATGATGACCTCTGAGACGGATCCGGACAACGTCTTTTCGAGCCGGCACTCATTAATCGAGTATCTTGCCGATACGGTCGTTCTCCTCCGGTACGTCAGGTCGAGCGATCTTACGGATGTGCACCTTGCGCTTGAAGTGGTAAAAATGCGGATGTCTGCCCATTCACGGGAGATCAAGCCGTACGAGATCGAACAGACCCAGGTGACGGTGTACTCGGAAGCAAATGTGTTCTGAAGTCGTGCTTTTTTTGTCCGGGAGATTGCCTGTCGGGATCCTGAGTGCTGATGAAAAACAGAATTTGAGAGGCTTACAGCACCCGGCCAGCCACCCGCATGCCGGGAACATCAGGAAAAGAGGGGAGACCCGTCTTCTCATGGCGAGGTACCAATAGACGATACCAAAATGGATCCCTCCACATGACCATCAGCTGAGACCGGTTATTCTTAGCTCAATCCAGCCTCCGATTACCCCCCTGACACTACAAAAGAAACCCGCATCGGGCTCCGTTTCTAAATACCTCTAAATCAGCCTTATTTTGCCAAACGGACAAATTATAACGATATCATACTGCGATTTTAAGGCACGAATCCTTGCCCGTATGGGTTTTCTGTTGATGATGGAAATATTGGCCGTCACGGGGCCGCTATTGCACAGCGAGGGACATTATATGGGGCTCAATTTTCGCGTATTTTGACAAATGGGGAAAAATATGGGCCCTGATTTTCTTGGGGAGGAATCGGACGATTATACAGGTGTATTTTCAGGGGAGGTACCTAAAGAAATCTGACTTTGTCAATATCTCTCAACTTTCTGTGATACAATCACATCAAAGGGGATGCCAGCGCGGCGGGGGCAATTACGCCCAAGAGCGCGCTCCCAAAAAAAAGATTTCACCACGATCGGATATTTTTTTATCAGACCGTGACACCGAGGATGTTGAGCAGGACCAGGACGAGCACGCCCGGCAACCCTCCGACACCGCAGATGATAAGTGTGGCAAGGCTGTAACCGAGTTCGGGCTTGCCAACCCATTGCATGACCTGGAGTGCATTTAAGACAAAGAGAAAGATGAGGCCGAGAACGGCATTGATGACCAGCACCGCGAGTTTTTTTACCAGATAATATGCAATGGCAAGAATGATGATAATAAGGATGACGGCAAGGAGGATATCACTCATAGTTACTTACCAATGACCCGGATCTTATTAACTTTTACCGGGGGAAGGATATACGACCCGACAGCGCGGGTCTCTTTCCCGAGCGCTACGACCTGCTTTTGAAGATCGAAGAAGTTGCCGGTGAGCATCGCACCCCGGACTGGCTCTGCCAGCCCGCCATTCTTTACCCGGAACGGGTTGGACATCTCGACCGAGAAATCCCCGCTCAGGGAATTTGCGGTGTGTGCCCCGACCACGCTATGGATGTAGATCGCGGGTTCATCAAATATCTCCTCGCGTTTCCCGTCCACGATAACATTGTGATGCCCAATCGCGGGAAGCCCGGCAAACCCGCCCCTGACTGCACTCCCGGTGGATTCTGTGCCGGCCCGGTAGGCGGTCTTGAGATCATAGGCAAACACCTTAAGGACGCCGTCCCTGACAAAATCGAGCTGCCGGGTGGGGGATCCCTCGGCATCAAACCACGTGCTCCCGTCTGCCCCCTGCCGGTGGGGGTCGTCATACAAAGTGAGCAACGGTGCGGTGACCGTTTCGCCGATCCTGC
>JACTVF010000110.1 GCA_019695435.1 Methanoregulaceae archaeon
CCGCAAAGCGCTGGCCGGTCGTCTCGGCCGGGGTGCGGGCAAGAGCGATAGTCATGTTGTTCTTTTCCGAAAGTTTCCGGGCGTAGAGTTCCATCTCGGTCATTGCCCTGACGGCAAGCTTGAACGCGGCCTTTGATTCGTGGGTCTGCTTACCGGTGTGGTGCTGGACCATCTCGTTTACTCCCACCACGCCGATCGTGTACACGAGGCCTTCGAGGTCGACCGCAATTGCCCCGCGATCGCCGGTGTTGGGGTCTTTGGGGCGCTGCATCGCAAACGGCATCCGGCCGCTTGCCCGGATGTTGTCCATCCACCGGCGCTTAATCTTGAATAGCTCGACGGCCACGTCCATGAGCGACCGGAGTTCGGCAAAGAGCCGCTCGTCGCTTCCTTCCGCCTTGTAGGCCGCACGCGGGCAGTTGACCGAGACCACCTGCCACGAGCCCATCGAGAAGTGCCGGCCCTCATCAAAGACCAGTTTCCTCTCAAAATCCGAGTCCTTGTCGGCGACTGCGGAGAACTGGTAGGCGCAGCACTGGTAACAGGAGATGCCCTTGCCGGCACCCCGGTATGCCGGGAGTTGGTTGTCGTAGTACGGCGTCCCAAACTTGGAGGCGAGCTCGAAGGTCATGAGGTACAGGTCGCGGAAGGTCGGAAGGTCGGGGTGTGCATGGTTGAACTCCTCGCGCTCATTCATGAAATCCGGCTCGATACTGATCTCGGGCTTGGGGAAGTTGAACGGCTTGCCCCAGTAGTCCCCCTCGATCATTACCTCCATGAGTGCCTTGAAGAGCAGCCGGACCTCCCGCTCGAACTCGCCGTACGTGCGGCGCGGCGCCTGGTTCCCGTCCCAGATCTTCCCTTTATAGATGCAGGGCTTGTCCTGCCAGAGCGCCGGGACTCCGGGCGAGAGCTGGACCGAGGAGAAGACGAGCTGGCCGCCCCGGGCGACCATCATCTGCGTCATCTCGTAGACAAACATCTGCATGTTCTGCTTGATCTCGTCGTAGCTCATCCCCTCCATGTATGGGGCAAGGAAGGTGAGGAAGTTATAGTAACCCTGTCCGCCGGCAAAGTTCGTCTGGGCGCTCCCGAGAGCCTTGACCGCGTGGAGGATCGCAACCTCCGCCCGTTTTGCCGGGCCGGCGACCGATGCTTTTGTCCCGTTTCCGTCCGGCATGAGGCCGTAGTAGAAGAAATACCGCAGGTCCCAGTCCTGGCAGAACGGCCGGGTGCCGAAGTACTCGAGGTCGTGGATGTGCATCTCGCCTGAAAGGTGGTGGTCGGCAAGTTCGGGCGGGAGCTGGAGTAAGTACTGCTCCTTTGAGATCTTGTCCGCCTTCTTCTTGTGCGAGGTCTCGGCGTTCTCCTGGAGGTTTGCGTTGTCGTGTGCCTCAAAGCCTTTCCCCACATCGATCTGGTGCGCATCGTAGACCGGTGTCCCGACCCGGGTGCAGACGTTCCGGTACTGCACCATCCCCTTTTCAAGGAGCGTGATGTTCATTATCTCCCGGATGAGCGGGCCCGAGAGCGACTTTAAGCCAAGGGCAAGGATGCGCTGCTCGACCTGCCGTGCAATCGCTTGTGCGGTCGCATCGTCTGCACCCTGGTACCCGTAGAAGGCCTCGACGAGTTTTGTCTCTTTTTTTATCTGTTCGGCAATCCGGTTCCGGTCCCACTCGATGATGTGGCCGTCACTTGTACGGACCCCGGGAAGGGCAGGGGAAAAGCTACCGTCAAACGTCAGCTGCCGGGTCTCCTGGCGCGCCGCCATCATGCACCCGCGAGTATCCCACTGAGTTTTTTGTCGTCCAGCATGCCGCCCGGGAAAAGATCTGCGGTCGTGTAGAAATCATCACCCCGCTGGAGAACGGGGGCCTCGTTGACAAAGACACCATTCACCCGGAGTTCCGTGAGGGCCTCGGCAGTTGAAAGGTCACGTTCGGAAAATGTGTATCCGCCTTTTTTTAATGAATTCTTGAGCATTACGCAATGCGGACAGGTCTCCAGCGTATACACGATCAACTGAACTGGTTTCGTCATAAAAGGCACCCTCTGCTATCTAGCACTACGCATTTTGGGGATAAAAAAATCGTGGTTTAGTACTTTTGCACGGCGCTCCGTACCCGCATCTCCCAAGCGATCACCATTTGTAGGTGAATAGACAATGAGTACCCTGATGGTCAGGGCGTTTGTGGCATTCGAGTTGTCCCCTGAAATGCGGCAGCAGCTGGGAGCAGCGCAGGCTGTGCTGCGTAAAAGTTCTGCCCGGCTCACGTTCGTCGATCCCGCTATCATCCATATAACAGTGAAGTTCCTTGGCGAGGTGGACGAGAAGAAGATCCCGGAGCTTGTCGCTGCGCTTAAGTCCGTAAAAGCCGCACCATTCCCGGTCACCGGTGGCAGGATCATGGTGAACAATCCCCGGAGCCCGCATACGGTCTGGTGCGCGATCGAGGATTCCGGGAAAGGTCTTGATGTTTTTGCCGCAGTGGAAACCGCGCTTGCGCCGCTCGGGTTTTCCCGCGAGAGCCGGGGCTTTACCCCCCACGCGACGCTTGCCCGGGTAAAAGAGGCCGACCCGTCGCTCTTCCGGTGCCTTGAAGAGCTGAAGGGTGCACCCTGCGGCAGTTGCACAATTGCCGGCCTGAAACTCAAGAAAAGCACACTCACGCCCCGGGGGCCGGTATACGCAGATCTCGCAGAGGTGACATGGTGAGCGGGACGAGCGAAGGAACCGGCAGGCTGCCGCTTGAAGAGAAGATCCTCAAAGAACAGCTCAGGCCGTCTGCGGAGGATAGGGTGTATATCCAACGGGTGGCAGACCGGCTGCTCGCGGCGATTGCGGAGAACGGGAAGGCGGAGGGGATGGTCGTCGGTTCCATTGCCCGGAACACGTGGGTGAAAGGTGACCGTGACCTCGATGTCTTTTTGCTCTTTTCCCCTGAGATGCCCCGCGAAGCGCTTGAAGCCGAAGGACTCGCGCTTGCCCGCACGATTGCGCGGAAATTCACCAATACCTTCTGCGAGAAGTACGCCGAGCACCCATACATCAATGCGACGATCGATTCGATCGATGTGGACCTGGTACCCTGCTACAATGTCGCGAGTGCCGCCCATATCCAGAGCGCGGTCGACCGGACGCCGTTCCACACCCGGTACATCACGGAGAAGATCAACGGGCTCGTGGACGATGTGCTCCTGTTGAAGCGGTTCGCAAAGGCCGGGGGCATCTACGGCTCCGACCAGATGACCGAGGGGTTCTCGGGCTATCTCTGCGAGCTGCTGGTACTCCATTACGGGGGGTTTACGCCGCTCCTTGCTGCCGCTTCGGAATGGGGCCCGCACCTCAAGATCGATATTGAGCATCACGCGGCAAAGGAGTTTGACGAGCCGCTGATCGTGATCGACCCGGTCGACCCCCGGCGGAACGTGGCGGCGGCGGTCTCCATCGACCGGATGGCGGAGTTTGTGGAACTGGCCCGTGGCTACCGGGAGGCGCCATCGGAAGTGTTCTTTACCCTCCCGGAACCGCGGGGCGTCACCCGTGACGATCTTGTGGAGATCATTTCCAAACGGGGCACCGCCCTTTATGCGATCACGTTTGCAACCCCGCCGTTCATCGAGGAGATCGTGGTACCCCAGCTCAAGCGGAGCACAGGTGCGATCCGCGATCTTCTCGCCCGAAGTGGTTTTGTCGTCCACCACGCCCACTACCGGATGGGAACAGTGCGGTGCATGCTGCTCTTCGAACTGCTCAACGATGCTCTTCCCCCGGTCCGGCGCCACGAAGGCCCCCCGGTCTGGAACCGTCTTAATGCGGAAAAATTCCGGGAGAAATACCGGGACGCTACCCTGCCCGGGCCATTTATCGAGAACGGGCGGTACGTGATGGAAGTGCCACGTGAATTCGTGTGTGCGGCCGATCTCCTCACCTCCCCCGCGCTCTTAAATGTGGGCGTCGGCCGGCACGTACGAATGTCGCTTGAAAAGGACTGGTGCGTGTTTGAGGGTGCCGACTGCTGGCAGGAAGAGTTTGCAGCCTTTATTGCCGGGTTCTTTTCCCGGTGCTCGCCGCTGGTGAGAATCACGCGGGGCCGGTAGGGAGTCTTTTTAATTTTTCCGGTAGACTGTCAGAGTGTTACCGGGAATATTTTGTTTGTTTACGAAATCCAGTACCGGGCCGTGTCGGCCAGGATCACAGGAATCCTTTCCGGTTACACGGTCCCGGCAAATAGCATTCATACGTGGATTACTTTCGGGAATTTTACCGGCGGTTTTTTAGAATACGCAAACGTGATCTCGACATATGCCTTATCGATCAACTCCTGGTAATATCCACAATCAAACGATCTCGCACGCCACGCCGGTTCCACCCGGTACTCCCAGGCATCGGCCACGACATACCGGATCTTCATGCCGGGCGAGATCCCGATCCCGCGATCCCGGTATACCTGCACAGCCGCGCCGCATTCCGGTGATCCCACCTTGGTCGAGACCGGAAAAAAATCCCGTAAAACCGTCCGATTTGAAACAGTAAAAATCTGGCGGCATATGTGCTTCTGTTCTCTTAACAGAGCCCAAATTGAGCCCCATATAATACCTTTTATCATGCCATAGTGTCCCTGTAACGGCTATCATTTCCTTTATCAATCAAAACCCATACGGGCCATGGTTCGGGCCCTAAAATCGCAGTATGAGGTCGTTTTAATTTGTCCGTTTCCCAAAATAAGGCGGATTTGGAGTTATTTTGAATCGGAGCCCGACATGGGCTTCTTTTGGGTGGGTCAAGGGGTAATCGGGGGCCATATCTGGCCCGGATTAGGTCGAACCCCAGTACGATACCGGGCACCGGTTTTCAGATCCCTTTCGAGCCCCGTTCCCCTGTCCTGACCCGGATCGAGTCCTCGACCGGCAGCACGAAGATCTGGCCGTCGCCGATCTTGCCGGTATATGCAGCGGTCTTGATGATATCAATAACTTTCTCCGCTGCATCATCGGCAACAACGATCTCCAGTTCGCGCTTGGGGATCAGGTCGACAATATACTCGGCGCCGCGGTACTGCTGTTTGATGCCCTTCTGGACGCCCCTGCCCTCAACATCGAATATCGTCATCGATCCGAATCCTGCTGCATCCAGTGCCATCTTGACAGCCTCGAACTTCTCGGGCCGTATCATTGCCTTGATCATCTTCATCGTATTCACCTCTCGTCCCGGGATCGTGCATAGTGTTGCCACACGCGTTTTCCGGGAAAAATCCGGTAATATAGAATGAGGAATGTCGAACTTAAAACGGCTTTGGAGAAATCCTTGAGTCTCAATAAAAGATGACCTGCATTTTGACGGAGGGGAACGTTTCCTCCCTATGTACGATAAGTGCCGCCGCCCCCCGGGGGCCCTGAGGTGGGTACCCCTCGCCATATTTTTATTGATTGTCATGGTTCAGGAGTAAAAACAATTCCTGAAAACGAAAACAAGCATGGTGGTGGGTTGACCGGCATAACACCGTATAAAAAGTGGGGAAGGAAAAAGATTTCAGCGGGAATTTTTCCTGATCTTGCTGTTGGCGAGTTTCTCGATTGCAGAAACATCTACACTCTTCTCGGTTACGAGCCTGTGGTTGCGGATTGCGCTCTCCACGAATCCTTTACCGGTGTCGTTCCGGATAATCAGGGTTGTCGATCCCGCAGGACTCCCGACTGCCCCGGCCGACAGATCGGCGCAGAGTGATGAGAAGTCCGTGCAGATACGGCAGCCCGGCCGGATCGTCTCCTCAAGATCCGCGAGCGGAACTGAGAGATGCGTGCCATCCTGCTTCAAGATGTCCAGCTTGCCTTTCACATCCAGTTTCTTGATCTCGTGCGGCGCAAGTTTGTAGTGTTTCTCCAGCTTGCCGTACACGAGCGCTGCATAATCAAAAGTCTCCGTGCAGAAGAGGCCGACAACAAGCCGGATCGCCTTTGCGTACGGGCGCAGGAGATCGTTCTCGCTTGCCCGGATCCGGGCGGCGGCCTGCACGGCGCAGGGCACACCGACGATTGCCACTTTTGTGTACTTACGCGTGATCGCGGCATCCTTGAGTGCTGCAAGGAGCGGCACCCACCAGCTGTACCGGCTGCCAGCTTCATGGATGAGGACGTCTGACTTTGTTATGACGACTGAAGTCGGTTTAAGGGTCCAGGGATCTTCGGTCACAGTGACCACGGCATCGATCAGCCCCTCGTCGAGGGCGTTTGAAAGAATTGCTGTAACTGCTCCGCCACTCTGCCGGTGCGGGATCTCAAAGGCCGCTTTTGCCGAGAGCAGTTCAATGTGAGCGCCCAGCGTATCTTTCGGCTGGTCCCCGATCCTCGGGCAGACGTCGTAGCAGGCACCGCAGGGGACGCTATCGGTCGCCTGCTTGCAGTAGCCGTTGCTCTTCGGGCTTACCACCAGCTCCCCTTCCGCAAAGGAGAGGGCATCGGCCGGGCAGACGGCGACACAGGCACCGCATCCCGAACATTTCTTTGTGTCCCAGACCTCGCTTTTCAAATCGAGATAACTTTTTTCTGCCATTGCCGTCACTCCGGTGTATACTTGCTTGCAAACGGCCGTGCGCTCGCTGCTGCGATCCGGGAGTATCCCGCGGCAAGGAGCGGGGCCGGATCTATCCCGAACACCTTTGCAAAATCCTCAATGATGGGTTGTATCATCGCCATCTGCTCGGCAGTCGCCGGCAGCTGCTTTGCCCCGACCCCAAGGTACTTCTCATCTACTTTCCCGCGGACAAAGATCTCACCGCCATGGATGCCGCTCCCGACACCGCGCTCTGCGACCGGTACCTGTCCGTTGAGGCCAAGGACAATCAGGAGGCCCCCTGCCATATATTCGCCAAGGAATGCACGGGAGGAACCGCCGACCACAAGGATCGGCCGCTTCTCCCTGTACTGTTTCATGTGGATGCCGCCGCGGTAGCCGATGTTGTCCCGCACATAGACCCGGCCGCCCCGCATGCTATGGGCGGTCGCGTCGCCCGCGCTGCCGTGGATGATCAGCTTGCCCTTGTCCATCGTGTTGCCCGGCGCATGATCGGCATTGCCATGGACAATGATGGTCGGGCCGCTCATGAACATCGCAAGGTCGCCGCCCGGGACACCGTTCACCGTGATCGTCACGCCGTCTCCCTTGAGGCCGTCCCCGATAAACCGCTGGCCGAGCACGTTGTCGATCACGATCTCCTTGGCGCCGTCACTGACTGCTTTACGGATCTGCTGGTTGAGCGGGGTGTAGTGCAGATCTTTTGCATCGATGCGTACTTCTGCCATCGTTCACGCTCCCACGGTCTTGACATCAAGAACCTGGAGGAGGCCCTCGTCCAGCATGTAGCCCCGGAGCCGGTCGCGGTTGCCCCGCAGGCTCTCGATACTGTTGATGCCGGCCGCACCCATGAGTTCCGCGATCTCGTCGGTCCATGCGTGGATCAGGTTTGCCACCTGCACCGCGTTTGTCTCGGGGTCGAGCCTCTTCGTGAGCTCCGGCTTCTGGGTCGCGATCCCCCACGCGCAATTGCCCCGGTTACAGGTAC
>JACTVF010000111.1 GCA_019695435.1 Methanoregulaceae archaeon
TTTGTTCAATTGTCTGACAGGAGCATCATTAGGAATACGGGGGCCTTTCGGGAACGGGTTTACCCGGGGCGAGAAGATGCTGGCCATCGCCGGGGGCGTTGGGGCGGCTCCTCTCCTGCCGCTCGCCCGCTCAGACTGCGTGATGACGATGCTTCTGGGCGCACGGACCGAGAAGGAACTTCTCTTCGTCGACCAGCTGGACGAAAGCACCGATGTCCTGATCGCAACGGACGACGGGACACTGGGGCAGCATGGGTTTGTGACCGACCTTTTAAATGACATCAGCCTTGCTACCTATGACCGGATCGCGGTCTGCGGGCCTGAGCCGATGATGTGGGCGGTGTTTGCAAAGATTGAGGGTCAGGGTTTTGCATCAAGAACAGAATTCTCGCTCCACCGGTACATGAAATGCGGCGTGGGGGTCTGTGGTTCCTGCTGTATCGACCCGGACGGGCTGCGGGTCTGCCGGGACGGCCCGGTCTTTTCCGGTGATCTGCTCAAAAAGAGCGAGTTCGGGCACTACCTGCGGGATGCAAGCGGCAGGAAGAAGAATATCTGACGGGGAGAGATCTCCTACGGAAAAAACCGGTATCTTAAGGATCCCCAGGTGCCGGGGAGTATTTCCGGCATAATCCATGAGAGATACTGCCGGCGCCTCACTGACCGGGTTCAGGCCCGCCGGTCATTAGGGTCAACCGGTAACTCCCTTTGGGGACATGAATCTCGAACCGGGCTCCGCTCCCGGGTGTGCCGGTTTCCCGGATGGAAAGCCCGGTTATACTCAGGATCTCGACGATCAAAAACAGCCCGTAACCTGTATTGCGGAAGTATTCACGCCTGAATATCCGCTCCTTTGAGGCCTCGGGAATGCCAACCCCGTTATCGTCGCAGGAGAGTACGAGGCCGTTTTCGGTCTCCCTGTATGAGAACCGGATCCTGGTTACGTGCTTCCCGTGGATAAGCGCGTTTTCAATCAGTTTGACAAATACTTTTGGAAAACCCGCATCCGCAAAAATCTCCAGATCGCCGACCTCCCGGTCGATCACCACATCTTTTTGGTCGACTCCGGCAGCCGCCTCGCTGATCGCCGCACTGACATTATGCCAGCGGGGCTCGCCCGCACCGATGCTCTGGAAGTCGTGCGTGAACTGTATCTGTTTCTGGATCATGTCGGTGACATCACGGATCTTTTTGAGATAGCCTGCGACGGCGGGATCTGTTACCAATTCCTGGGTGAGCGAGAGGTACATCACCACTGCGGTGATCTGGTTGAGGATATCATGGCGGGTGATACCGGTGAGGGTGTTGATTTTGTGGTTGGCGAGTCGGATTGCTGCCTCGAAACGTTTGCGTTCCTCAATGTCAGCTGTGAGTTCCTTGTTTACACGCATGAGTTCCTCAGTCCGTTTCTCCACCCTCAATTCCAGATCGTCCCGTGCTCTTTCGATCACCTGTTCCGCCAGTTTCCGGGCAGTCATATCGATCGCAGAGCAGATCACAATATTGCCCGGGGTGACCGAAGCAGAGACCAGAAACTGGCGTATCGCTCCGTCACGAGCAGTAAAGAGCAGTTCAAGGTCTCCGGTATCCCTACACTCACGGATCTGCCTGATAAACCGGTCACGGCTTTCTCCACCGGCTATAATGCGCAACAGATCCATCCCGGTGAGTTCATCAGGCTCGTACCTGAGCATCTGCGCGAATTTCCCGTTTATCTCTGCGAGCCGCAGGCTATCCAGATCGAACGTAAATATCCCGGCCTGGGAATTCTCAAAGATGCCCCGGTATTTGCGCTCCTCTTCACGCAATCCCTCGGCGAATGATGAGGTAACGACACCGATGGTGACGAACACCACAAACCACGCGGTAGAGATCGCCACGGCCTGGGAATCAAAACCGCTGTAAAAGTAGACGAGTAGGATGTAAACCGCGCTTATCCCGAGCGAAAAAAGAACGCCCCGGCCCGGATAGAAATAGACAAATAAGATAATGGGAAGGAAATAGATGAACGGGAAAACTTCGTAAATGCCGCGGGAGAGAGAATAGACCGTCAAGGATATGGTGATGAGGATCGTGATGAGGATCGTGACCGTCCAGTATATCTGCTGCTTTTTTCCCGGAGAGAACTGGACGTTCATGACTGGTTCTCCTCTTCGTCCCCGGTGTCTTTTTTAAGATCACTTGACAGGAGGGTATGTTCGAGCCTGCGGCGCTCTATGATCTCTGCTCGCAGCTCCTCATTCATCCGTTCAAGATACGCGGTACGCTCCCTGACCTGCCGCTCAAGGTCTTCAAGCGTCTGGCGAATCTCCTCATCGACAACATTCGCATCCGTCACATTAACGACCGAACAAAGAACCATGTCCTTTGTGACGTTAAGGGGGGAAAGGATAAACCTGATCATTCCGCCGTTTTTCTGCCGGAAAAGGGATTCAAACGTCACGCCGGTCCTTCTTCCTTTTACCTCATCCATGAACCGCTGCTGTGCACCGGCATCCGGCCATACTGCACTGACCGGGACGCCTTCCAGTTCATGCCGGGAATACAGAAGCCACTGTGCGCATGTCTGGTTCACCACCCTGATACGGAGGGTACTGGGATCAAAACAGAAAATACCCTCCAGGGTATTCTCCATAATATACCGGATCTGCGCTTTCTTTTCGAGAAGCCCGTTTGCATAGGATGACGCCACTACGGCAAGGGTAATGAATAGGACAAACCATGCGGTGGAGACGGCAGTAAGTATGGGATTGAATGCTCCCAGCACGTATACAAGGCCGATATAAACAATACTGATAGCAAGCGCGAAGAGAACGGCACGCCCCGGATAAAAATAGACGACACAGATAATGGGAAGGATATAGAAAAACGAAAATGCCGTGGAGATACCATGGGTGAGCGAGAAGATAGTGCAGAGAATAGCACCGATTGATGATATGGCCACAATAAAAAGCCGGTGCACCGTCTTCATAACATATGGCTGCTGTCCCATGTATGCGTATACTCCCACATAACAGGTATGACACGCACCTGTTACGGTTTGTTCATAAAACAGTTGATTTTAATGCATATAATGTTAGAGGAATAAATCCGGAAAATAAGAGGGAATACTAACAGGAGATCACCCTGCAGCCGTGTGATTGTTTTCCCTCTGGTGTCTGCAGGGCACTTACGGGGCCGGTTGTTCGGGCTCTTTTGATAAAGAGAGGTTGATGTGTTCCAGTTCCTCGAGCTTATTAATGTTCGTGAATGATCTGAGATCCGGATCGAATGCCCGCAGTTCATCCACCGGGATGTAGCGGGTATTTAAGGTCTGGATCATGGTCCGCAGGGAGAGGGACGTGTGACTTTCGAGATACGCAAGGAGAGCGGTCCGCCGGTATACGGCATGCAGGGGTTCAAGCATCCATTCGTTCCACCTGGGAATCGCTGCGTCATACGGACCAATTGCGTAGAAGAGGTACGAAACCACGCTGGTATTGATGCAGGGCATATCGCAGGCCGATACGAAGATGAGGTCTCCTCCCGCTGCAAGGGAGCCGGCATGAAGCCCGCCGATGGGACCGAGACCCTGACGGATATCGCTGATGCAGGTAACGTTATCGATCTCCCGGAAACGAGTGCACTGCACCGGGTCGCGTGCGACGATAATGATCTCATCAACGATCCCTGATAGCGATCCGACGAGCCGTTCGATGAAGGTTTTTCCCTGATAAGTGAAAAAGTATTTTTCCTTGCCGTTTGCACGCCGTGCCTCGCCTCCGGCGAGCACTACCGCGGATCTCATGGTGGCCCTCCGGCACTGATGGCATCGGCGGTCTGTTTCCGGGCAACCGCGTGGACGTCGCAGACACCGGAGAGTTTCACGGCAGCCGACAGACCTGCCGCTCCCGCACCCAGCACCAGTATCTTCATCACTTACCTCCGGAACCATTACAGTATTTTTCAGGATGGCAATTAGAGATACCGAAAGATTCCGGCAGACTGCCGCACATCCTGTTCACTGCCCCGCCCGTTTTTTGCCTTTCTGTTCCAGCGCAAGAAGCAGTTCCTTGATCTCCAGTGCCGGAGAAAATCCGCCGATGCCGTTTGCCGCGACGATCCGGTGGCAGGGCACTACAAGCGGCGTCGGGTTGTGCGCCATTGCACGCCCCACCGCACGCGGCGAGGTGCCCACCTGCACTGCGATCTTCCCGTATGTCGCGGTGCTGCCATAGGGTACCTCCCGTACGGCTTGGTAGATCCGGGAGGAAATGGTCTCTCCTTCGCAGGCAACGGTTGCGAGTTCCGACAGGTCAACCGCATGGCCTGCACAGTATTTGAGGATCGGTGCCGGGACCGGACCGGGGATACCCGTGGGAGCGAAACGGACCCGGTGAATCGTATCCGCACTCCACCAGACATGGACATGCCAGAGCCCGAGCCGGCACGATCCCCCGGTCACTTCCATTTCGCGATCACCTCACGGAACTGCGTGCTGTCACACTCGATCATCTCGTCCTGTATCCATCCCGGCAGCGCTGATTTTACCCGTTTTTCAAGGAACCGGCGCTCGCCGAGTACCAGCACCCCTCGATCCTCTGGGGTGCGCAGCACGCGCCCGAGCGCCTGGAGCGCCCGGTTGATCGCCGGGAGGGTATAACAGAGAAACTCCCCCTCTTCGCCATACTTGTGCCGGAAATACTCGATCACCATCTTTCTGACCCGGGTAAAAGGTGCGAGCGGGAGGCCCACCACCATCGCCCCGGAGAGCATCTCGCCGCGGTAGTCGAGACCCTCGCTCCACTTACCGCCGCATACGGCAAACATGATCCCTGACTCACCCTGTGAGGGAAGTGAAAGAAACTCGTTGAGCGCGGCCCCGGCGCCCACTGCATCCCGGGGCTCGATATAGATCTTCCTCCTGCTGATGTGGGGGGATGCAAGCGCTGCGTATGTTTCAAGGATCTGGTAACTGGGGAAGTAGATGGCAAGGTTTTTCCTGAGCGCTGCAAACGCAGTGATATAGTGCACGATCTTTTCCGTATTCTCCCGGTTCTGCCGGAGGGAGTATGCCGTGGTGATGTCGGTTGCACAGCAGATGTGTCGGTTCTCTTTCGGGAACGAATTGGGCAACGCAAGGGTAGCGACCTTTGCATCGTTAAAATACAGGCGCCGGAAGCTCTCGACCGGCGAGAGCGTGCCTGAGATCATAATGCAGCAAGCATGGGTGGAACAGATCTCCGAAAGGGGGGCGGAAGGGTCTATATTCCTGACCTCAAGGACAATCCCTTCCTCGGTCTTTTTGTAGATCGTGAGATACGCCGGGTTATGAGAGGATTGCGAGAGCCGGTACAGGAATGTGGTGAGGCGCTCGATCGCGGTCTCGCGGAACTCGCCGGCCTTCTGGTTCCTGTCCCTGATCGTCTCGGCAAGGCCCATAAGTTCGTCCACGATATCCCCCATGTCCTTCCAGAGCGAGCCACGGACGATCGTCCGGTCGAAGATTCCGGGATCGAACCAGTCCTCGGGTTCTGTCGAGTTGACCAGTCCCCGGATAAACTCGGTGAGCCGGGGAAGGACGTGCTGAACTGCCTCTGCTCCTTTGTGGTGGCGCTTCATGCCCGAGAGCTCGCGGATCGCCTGCTCAAGGTCCTTTTCCGCGAGTCCAACGCTCTCGATAGACTGGATAGTGTCCCCGCAGTTGTGGGCCTCATCGATCAGGAGCATCATATCCTGGGACTCGACATTGAGGTTCGCGTAAAGCTGCTCCCGGATCTCGCGGTCGAAGAGATGATGGTAATTGAGGATGATCACATCCGCGTTCTTTGCCGCGTGCATCATCAGCTCGTACGGGCAGATATTGCCGGCAAAACCGGCCAGTTCCTGCGGCCGGACGGGATCAATAAGCACCCGCTCGGACTTCGAGCGCACCGTGGTCGAAGGCACCATCTTTATTCCGCCGGTATCCCCGGGCACAAACTGCCGGCTCGCGATAAAATACGGGCAGATGATCGGGTGCTCCCGGTCCATCCTCCGTATCTGCTGGATGATGAACGGGTCCTTTATCGGGACAAGGGCACCTTTCTCCGCCCGCTCGCGCATGAGCGCGGATGAGAAGGTCTTGACCCCCTCGCAGCGTCGGTATACGTCCCCTTCGCCACCCAGAGGACACATGCTCTTTTTCCCGACCAGGTACACGGTCTTTAACATCTGCTGCTTCTTTTTGACGAGCGCAAGTTCCCGTATAAAGGTGGTGAGCTGGCTGACCGTGCGAACCGCGATCACAATTTTCCGGTTTTTGCGTTCGGCAAGAAGGGACGCGACAACGCTCGACTTCCCGCTCCCGGTCGGCGCATCGATCATGCCGATCCCACCCTCGCGGGCGACTTCTGCGGTAAATGCGAGCATCTCGCGCTGGTGGGGGCGGTATTCCGCATACGGGAAGAAGGGATCGAAACTGTCCATTGCTGGTATATGGTTGGCGCTATAGGGTTTTATGAGCGTCGGATAGGACATGCAGGATTTTGCACGTGAACAGGCTCTAATCTAATATTCCCGTACAACCCATCTGTTCTCATGGCAGTCCACCCCATCGAGTACCGGTATGGCACATCGGAGATGCGAGCCGTCTGGAGCGAGGAGAACCGGTTCTCCTGTGTCGTTGCTGCGGAAGTCGCGCTGGCACAGGCAGAGGCGACGCATGGCCTGATCCCTGCGGCCGCGGCCGTGGAGATCGCACAGAACGCGCAGAAGGCATCCCTTGCCCGTTCAAAGGAAATCGAAGCAGAGATTAGCCACGATATGATGGCAATTGTAAAAGCGATCTCCGAGGTCTGCGGAGATTCCGGGCGGTGGGTGCACTACGGCGCCACCTCAAACGATATGCTCGACACGGCGACCGGTCTTCAGCTGGCGCAGGCACTGGATCTTACTGACGCAAAACTGCGTAAACTCCTCGGGGTACTGATACGAAGAGCCGGTGATACGATAAACCTTGTAGCCGTAGGCAGGACACACGGGCAGCAGGGTGTCCCGACCACGTATGGTCTCAGATTTGCCATCTGGGCGAGCGAAGTGGGCCGGCATATCGAACGGCTGGAACAGCTGCGCCCCCGGGTCACGGTCGGGCAGATGACCGGAGCTGTGGGAACACAGGCAGCGATTGGGCCAAAAGGCATGGATGTGCAGGCGACGATGATGAATCTGCTGCACCTCTCTTCCGTGGATGTCTCAAACCAGGTGATCTCCCGGGACCGGTACGCGGAATATTTCATGTTCCTTGCGAACGTCGCAACAACGCTCGACAAGATCGGAGTCGAGATCCGCTCACTCCAGCGCACGGAGATCGGCGAGGTTGAAGAGGCATTTGGCGCAAAACAGGTGGGTTCGTCCACAATGCCGCACAAACGCAACCCCATAAAATCCGAGCAGGTCTGCGGCCTTGCCCGGATCGTACGGGCCTCAGTCGAGCCGGCGCTCCTCAACAACACCCTGTGGGACGAACGGGATCTCACCAACTCGTCCTGCGAGCGGGTGATCTTTCCCGAGGCATCCATCCTTACCGATC
>JACTVF010000112.1 GCA_019695435.1 Methanoregulaceae archaeon
CCGCCTACGGCGAGGCATCGGCCGCCGTCCAGAAGTACGGCGCGGCCACCACCGAGACCGCCGGCGAGGTCGATGCCGCCTCTGCGACGATCATCAGGACCAACGGCCTGGTGGCCAAAAGCGCCGAGGACACGGCCGTCAAGTCTGAGGCCTCGTCCGGTTTCAGCCTCACCGCGTTCGACCACTTCGCGCTCGGGGTGGCCATCGTCGGCGGTGCCATCGGCTACGAGTCGATCAAGATGGCGTCGAACTTCCAGAGCGCCACGACGGCCATCGCCAACTCGGCCGGCACCTCGGTGCAGGCCGCCCAGAAGGTCGCCAACGCGTTCCTGAACGCCACCAAGCTGTTCTCTGGCACCCAGTTGGCTCAAGCCTTTGCAGGCGTCGCCGGCCAGTTCAAGACGATGAACGGCCAGGCACTGGACGCCGGCGAAGCCCTGACCATAATGACGAACGCGTCCAACCTGGCCGCGGCCTCGGGCGGCAAGCTCTCGAACAACACCCACGACCTCGCCAACGCGATGATGGTCTTCCACATCCAGACAGGCATGGCTGGCAACGCTGCCGACATCATGTGGAACACCGGCAAGGCCCTTGGCCTGACCACCGACCAGCTCTCCAGCTCGTTCAGCCGCCTGCAGCCGTTCGTGGCCGGCACGGGGATGAGCCTGGCCAACGCCGCCTCGATCATGCTCGAGCTGGGTAAGTCGACGGGTACGGGCACGTACGCGATGCGCGTCGCCGGTACCGCGATCCAGAACTTGGTCTCGCCGACGGCGGCCGCCACGACAGTCATGGACAACCTCGGCATCTCGGTCGACAACTCTCAGGGTAAGTTCATCGGGATCCGCGCTGTCATCGGCGAGCTGCATGATGCGATGGCTCGCCTGCCCGGTCCTGCGGCAGCGATGGCCGCCACCCAGAAGCTGGCCGGCGATGCAGCCCAGATGGCCGGTCTGAAGACGCAGACCCAGACCACGGCCGTCAAGGCCCAGGAAGCGGCGCTCACCCAGTCCGAGATCCCGCTGAAGGCCCAGGCTGCTCAGCTGTCGAAGAACTCGCTGATGGTCGACCTGTTCAGCAAGAACGCTGGCGCAATGGCGGCCGTCGTCGCCGGTGGTGTACCGGCGTTCGACGCAGCGACTCGCGCCGTCTCCCAGCACGGCACCGCTGCCGCTGCAGCCGCAGCCAAGGCCAAGACCCTGCACGGCGAGCTCACCCAGTTGAAGAGCCGCGTGTCGGACCTTGGTGTGGAAATCGGAACCGCCCTCATCCCGCCGTTGACTCATATCGTCGGGGCGGTTCTGCCCGTGGTCACCGCCATGTCGAGCTTCGCCTCAAAAAACAAGGACGTGACCGTCGCCCTGGCCGGTCTGGTCGGGTTGCTCTTGATCGCAGTCGGAGCGATTAAGGCAGTCACCTTCGTGATGAAGACCTATGGAGAAGTCACCAAGATCGCAGGCGCTGTCTCGAAGCTGTTTGGTAGCTCCCAGGCCGAGATGGCTGGAGTTACGGACGCATCGACAGCCTCCGTCGAGGGGCAATCCGTGGCCCTGGGAGCCTCGAGCGGTGCGTTCCTGGACGGGTCCTTTGCTGTTGACGAGTACGCCACCTCCGAGGTTGCCGCAGACGCCGCATCGGTGCCACTGATCGCATCGATGCTCGCAATCGCCGCCGCAGCCCTGCTGAACCCCTGGACCTGGATCATCATCGGGATCGTTGCGGCAATCGCGGCCATCGTCCTGATCGTGACCCACTTCAACACCTTCAAGGCGGTGATGCTGGACGTCTGGAACGTGCTGAAGGAGGCCGGCCCCGTCTTCCTGCTCGTCCTTGTTCCGCCGATTGGAATGCTGATTCTGCTTATCCAGCACTTCGGGCTGGTCAAGCAGGCCGCCGAGGATGCCTGGGACGGCATCAAGGCCGCGTGGAGCGTGGTGTCCGGATTCTTCAGCGGAATCGGCACCGACATACTGGACGCCTTCACGTCGCTCTGGTCGCTGGTCAAGGCCGGGTTCACTCAGGACTGGGACGACATCAAGTCCGTGTGGAACGTGGTGATCGGCTTCTTCCAGAACATCGGCACCTCGGTCTCCACGGCGCTCACCAACGCAATGAACCGGGTCAAGGGCATCTTCACCTCGGTCTGGGACGACATCCAGGCCGCGTGGAACGCGGCGGTTAGCTTCTTCACCGGAATCGTGACAGGGATCGAGAGTGCGTTTTCGGGTATCGCCTCGAAGCTGGGCGGGTACGCGAAAGACGCGTGGAACGCGATAACCAAGGCCTTCTCGACCGTATACGACACGGCCAAGGGCTGGGTGCTCGACATGGTCGCGCCCTTCTTCTCCCTGGGCTCGAGCATCATCGGTGCCATCGGTAGCGTCGGGAGCCTCCTGATCGGAATCGGCGAGTCGATCATCAACGGACTGACCGCTGGCATCGAGAGTGCGCTGAAGCACACCTACAGTGTCGTCGCCGGAATCGCTGGGCACATCAAGAGCCTCAAGGGCCCCGAGAGCTACGACATCCAACTTCTCGTGTCCAACGGCCAGGCCATTATGAAAGGGCTTGAGACTGGGATCAATCTTGGCTTCCAGCAGAGTGTCGCCCCGGCACTGCACGGAGTGACGAACTCAATCCCCGGCGAGGTGACGGCACCAACGAGCTCTTTGGGTGGTGGCGGCGGACAGCCCACCATCAACGTCAACCTCTACATGTCCGGCGCGGTGTACGGCAACATCAACCAGTTCCTGAACGACATCGGGCGCAAGCTCGCCACCGAGCTCGTCCCGGCGTCAGGGACGCGCTTGGTTGCCTAGTGAGCGTCACCCCTGCTCCCAATCTGAAGTGCTACATCACGCCGCCCCGCGGGCAGCGGATGAACCTGGCGCCATTCATGGCGTGGTCCGGGACCACGACCACGAACTCGATCTCGCAGAACTTTGGTCGCCAGGGCGACACGGCGAACATCGTACTGGTGGACGACTACTACACCACCGTGCCGGGGTATCACAACGTCTCGGGGCAGCCGCACTTCATGGTCCAGCCGCTGTCGACTATCGAGATTGTCGACCTCAACTGCACCTCCCAACCGGCGGCCGGGATCCTGTTCGCGGGCCTGGTGACCAACCCGCAGTGGCACTGGACCTCACCGGGTCGCGTGGAGTGGGTGCTCAACTGCGTCGACTACGCGTACTACGCCGACAAGGGTGTGGCCCAGGGCCAGTATGTCGGACTGCACGCCCACGAGATCATCGTTGACATCACCAACGCCGCGGACTGCGGAATCATCGCCAAGATGTACCACGACGGCGGCCACGTCTATCCGGGCCCGATCATCCCGATCCTCAACCTGACCGAGGACAAACTCACCTCGCACTGGGACTCGATCACCAAGCTCGCCTCGGGAGCCGACACCTACGGCTGGTTTGTTGACTACAACCGGGAGCTGTGGTGGTACCCGACGGAGCTGGTGTTCGACTCCGGCGTGAAGGTCACCGACGACCCGTCGGCGACACAACCGAACATCTACCAGTGCCAGATCGACCTCGAACAGCAGTTCTTCTACGAGTGGGACGCGACGACGTTCTTCACGCGCTGCCTGGTGAGCGGCGCGCAGCAGACTGTGACGTTCAACCTACTCGAGGCTCAGAAGAGCTCCACGCGGACGCGCACGGCGCTCAGCGCCACCCCAAGCCCGGCGACGCAGACGTGGGTCGCCAACGGCACCCAGTCATCCTGGACGCTGTCTTACGTCCCGTACACGAGCACGGCGACGACCATCGCCTCATCGAGCACCATCCCGCAGGAGGAGTACGACTATCTGCTGCTGGTCAATGGCACTGCGCAGCAGGTGCAGGTCAACGACGGCACGACGACGATCACCTCCCCATGGGAGCTCATCCAGTCGGCCTCGGGCACCTGGTCTCTGCAGGTCACCACGAGCGGCACGGTTCCCCCGAAGGGCGCTGTGCTGCAGTTCTGGTACAAGTACACCATCGCGGCCCTGGCCGGCGCGAACAACACACAGATGGAGGCCAAGCTCGGGGGGCCGAATGGCGGCAAGTACTCCGAGGTGATAAACGACACCACGATCATCACCACCGCCGCCGCTTACCAACGCGCCAAGGCGGAGCTCAACGAGTTCGGCGCGCCGCAGGAGCGCATCGACTTCTACACGTCCGCCTCGTTCCTGGGCTTCTTCCGCGTGGGTGAGAGCTTCACCCTCGAGAGCTCGAAGATCCCCAACTCGAAGTTCAACTACAAGCTCGGACAGAAGGGCGACACCTTCTTCGTGATCCAGCAGATGATAACCTTCCAGAAGGGTGGCTATCGCTCCACCCACGTAGTCGCGGTCAGGGGTTCCTAGAAATGTTAAGCTCCTGACATGACCATTCACGATCTCGACCTCAACGACTCCAAGGTCCGCTGCGGCCTCGACGCCCTGTGGGGGAGCTTCCTGGTGGGCGACGAGTGCTGGGAGTGGACCGGCCACATTGGTGAGAAGGGGTACGCATCCTGCTTCTGGTTCCTTGGCAAGGGGCGCAACCCGCATCGCTTGATGTACGAGCTCTTCGTCGGACCGATTCCCGAGGGGTACCAGGTCGACCACACCTGCAGCACCAGGCACTGCGTCAACCCGGCTCACCTCGAGGCCGTCACTCCGCGTGAGAACACGCTGCGCTCGGACGCCTTGTCGGCCAAGAACGCGCGCAAGACCCACTGTGTGAGGGGCCACGCGTTTGACGAAGACAACACGTACCATTACCGCGGCCAGCGACTCTGCCGTGAATGCCGCCGCCAGACGTGGCGCAAGCATCACCCGCCGAAGGTCAGGGGCAGCTCATGAGCACCAACATCCAGGTCAATCTCGGGTTCGCCGGCGGAGGCCTCGTGGGGCGCGCCTTCACGGTCCAGGACCTGTTCTCAGCCGTCGCCTCGCAGAACCAGAACGCGAGCGCCACCACCAGCGTCATGGTTGTCAACGAGTCGTACCTCGACTCCGACGGCATCGCCGTCTCGGACGCGATTGCGCTCGCGGTCTTCACGCACTTCCAGACCGCGTACAATTCGACCATCTGGCAAAACGGGGTGTGGTCGTGAAGGTTGGGATCCGGGGCAGGCTGAAGCTTCAGACATGGCGCGACGGCCAGCTCACAGGTGAGCAGGTCGCCGAGAACATCGTGTGCCTGAACGGGCTGTCGGACCTCGCTGCCGCCGTGGCTTGGGCGGCCGCCCAGGACCAGGGCGCCCAGATCGGTGCGGTGTCGAACTTCCTGACGCCTGTGTACGGGGCCGTGGGCAACGGCACCAGCCCGCCGTACGCGATCACCGGGTCGGTGGCCGCCGGCTCGTCGATCATCCAGCCCTACTCGCCTCCCCCCGTGACTGCGACTGGCACGCTGACCTCCGGCTCGCCGACAATCACGGCGACCTCGAACACAGGTGTGTACACCGGCATGGTCCTTACCGACCTCGCTGGGCTCATCCCTTCTGGTACGACGGTCCTCTCCTCGACGTCAACGACAATCACCATGTCGAACAACGCGACCGGCACCCTGACCGAATCGTTCACGGTCGGGTACAGCTTCCTCGAGGGCATGGTCATTCAGGATTCCTCCGGGCTCGTGCCTCCGTACACCGTGGTCGTCTCCAGCGCCGGGAACGCGATCACGATGTCAGGCCCCTCGTCCGGCTCGAGCCTGTCGGTTCCGGTGCCCCTGGACACAATCGTCACCGGGACGAGCACTGCGACCACGCACACCGTCGATGTCACCGCTGGTGCCCTCATCGTGGTGGTTGTGGGGGCGTACAACGGCGGTTCGCCGGCATTCGGGATCTCCGACACCCTCGGGGGGCTCTCGTTGACCCTGGTCGACGTCGACAACCCCACCTCGTTCGCCACGCCAGCGATCTACTACGCCGTCGCATCGACGACGACCGACGGTACGATCACGGTCACGAACACCTCCGGGACCGCCCTGACGATCCAGCCCTGGCAGATCACCGGTCAGAACGCCGCGCCGGTGACGCAGTCGCTGGTGGTCAGCGCCTCGAACAACGGCCAATTCACGAACGCTCCGGCGGCCAACTCGATGGTCTTCTCGGTGGCCTGCGACGCGACGACGGGCACCGCCCCCACCTGGACGACCCCCAACGGGTCGACGTCGATCATGGCCACCCAGGTCTCCGGCAGAGCCTACACCGCGGCTGCCTACCAGCTCGGGAGCGCCTACCAGATGGTGGCGTGGGGCGAGACAAACCCCGCGAACCCCGCGATTGTGGCCATCGAGATCGCTCCGACTCTCGGCGAGAGCATCGTGGTCGGCACCGACAACTCCGACACCACGCTCTACTCGGAGTTCCAGCGCGTGCAGGTCTCTGCCGTCGCGGCGAGCCCCGCGACCGGCGCCGGCTCGACGACGCTGATGCAGTTCCAGTTCGCGGCCAACACGGCCACCGAGTCGGTCACCGAGGCCGCTGTGTTCGTCCTGGCTGACTCGGGTACCAACGACGGCGATATGCTAGACCACTGCATCTTCTCGCCCGCTTTCAGCTGGACCGCGGGCGACTCGATGACCCTCAGTGCAGAATTTATCTGGAATTTTCCTTGAGTAACCCCTGGCAAGCACCCACCCCCGGGCAGGCCACGATTGTCGGCCACGCCAACCAATTCCTCATCGGTCACCCGACGACGGTCAGCTACGCCGGCGTGGCGGCCATCACTGCGCCTACGATTGGCGTCGCGGCCGACCAGCTCGGCGGCGGGATGCTGGCACACGAGTTCGCCAACGCTGGCTCCGCGTACACCCTCACGTACATCACGCTGCCCATCGGCGCCCTCGGTGCCGGGGCGGATTGCCTGGTCACGGTCCAGTCGGTGTTGGGCGGCGTGCCGAACGGAATAATCTCCGGCGCCTGTCTGATCCCCGCCGAGTGGCTACCATCGGGTCTCCAGTCGTCACAGTCGTCGTTCGCGGTCCCGTTGAACGCCCTAATCAACGCTTCGACCTCGTACTTCATCGTGATCCAGCCCGGGGCCGGGCTGTTAACCAGCCTCGCGGGCACCGCCCAGCAGTTGCAACTGGCCGGCGGCATCAACGACGTCGAGGTCACTCGAGCGACGGGTTCGTACGGCACGGCCATGACGTACAACCCCTCGACCTCAGCCTGGACTTCACAGTCATACGGCTACGCTATCGAGTTCTTCAACACCGTCGCCACCGGCCAGATGGTCGCGCTCGCCGACGACCCGATCAACGTATCGAACACGAGCCCCTCGAACTTAACCTCCACCATCGCGCTGCCCTCGAAGGAGAGCTCGTACAGCTACTCCGGCGCCTACATCAACAACGCCTACGCATGGTCCGCGCGCTCCTTCGGTCAGTCGCAAAACCTCTTATGCCGCGACGACGCCTCGCTCGAGGTGTCCATCGGCACATGGGTGGCCTCCACCAACTGCACGATCGCAAAGTCGAACACCATCCAGGCGTTGGACGGATCGTATTCGCTGCGCATGGCGTCGGCTGCGGCTGGCGACATGA
>JACTVF010000113.1 GCA_019695435.1 Methanoregulaceae archaeon
GGGTCCCGGTAATTATCAGCTGGAAAGATGCGAGTGGTAATGATTACAGTGTCACAAAGACGCTCGATCTTTCATCGTCCTCCTCTTCTGGCAATTCAACACCAAGCAGCATGGCAAGGACTACGTCTGGTTCTACTATGAGCGGGGGCTTCGGGGGGATGAGTCGCGGCGGCTACGGGGGACGAAGCAGCAGCAATAGCATCTTCGGGGGAATAACCAGTGGCAGAGGTGGTGGCATCAGTTCATTCTATCCCCTCATTGCCGGTAGTGTCATCATTGTCATCGGTATTGTCCTCTGGACAAAACGGAAATGGATCTCTCTCAAACTGAAAAAACAACAGTAAGGAGACCGGAAATGACCGGTACCCCCCTTATCCAGCTCGCTGACATGACAAAAACATGTCATCTGGAGAGCGGAGATTTTACCGCTCTCAACCACGTCTCCCTTGGCTCCAGGGAAAACACGTTTGTCGCAATTATGGGAAAATCCGGCTCCGGTACAACAATCATAATGACCCTCAAGGGGATTCCCTGCGGCCTGCACAAGTGGGGAAAAACGGTCATCTGTAGGCCCCATGATCCGAAGATAATAGAGTTTGCTCACCGCGCCATCAGGCTGGGAGATGGGAGGATTGCAGGATCATGATCAAAGGGGATATTTTCTTTAACCTCGCAGTCAGGAGCGTCCGGCTGAACTTCCTGCGATCGATGCTTGCCGCCATCGGCATCGTGATCGGTGTCGTTGCCATCTCATCCATGGGAATGCTCGGTACCAACATGCAGCTGGAAGTGAAAGACCAGCTCTCTTCCAGCGCAAATACCATCGTCATATCATCGGATACGGTCAGGATGGGCCCGGTCGGATTTACCCCGTCCTCATCCACAGCCACCGGGGTGACCAAAACCGAGCTCACGAAGATCGATACCATCGTGGGATCGAATGGCACGGTAATCCCGATATATTCAACAAACACTGAGTTTACGATCAGTTCAGTCGCGGGCAGGGGTTCGGTCTACGGTCTCAACCCTATCGATATCCCCAAATTCCTCACCCTGAACCAGTCGTATGGTAACGGGACGACCGATATCGGTGCAGGTCAGGTCTTAGTCGGGGCAAGTATCGCAGAAAATTTTAACCTCAAGGTCGGGACCCGCATCAGGATTGGATCGTTCTCATCGGCATCCCGGCCCGAGCTCCGCATAGCAGGTGTTCTTCAGCCACGGGGGACTGTTGCTGACGGCGTTTCGACTGATAACGGGATCGTCGTAAACGATAACTGGTATACCAACCAGTACGGCGGGGAAGATGAGTGGAGCCAGGTAAATGTCATCGTCAAGGATGTTGACAATATCGGTAACATAGAATCAGCAATCAGTGCGAAGCTCAACACCAATGCCAAATCCCCGGTAATCCGGATCAGGGATGCGACCTCGCAGCTTGAGACAGAGACCTCCGCACTGAGCACCGTGACGACGTTTATTATGGCAATCGGCGGGATCTCTCTCATCGTTGCCGCTGTGAGTATCTTTAACGTGATGATGATGTCCGTAAGCGAGCGGATACAGGAGATCGGTATCCTGCTCTCCATCGGGACCGAGAAAGGCGAAGTGCGCCGGATGTTCCTGTACGAGGCATTTATCCTGGGACTGCTTGGTGCCGGTGTCGGTGGGATCTGCAGCTTGGCTATAGGATACACCGTAGTGGAGGCTATGATTGGGACAACGGCGTATTTCTTCCAGCCGGCGAGTATCCTGTATGTCCCGGCGGCCATGCTTATCGGCGTGGTGGTCTGTGTTATCTCCGGGATGTATCCGGCCTGGAGGGCATCCAATATGGATCCGATCGATGCGATAAGGAGTGAAGAGTGAGTACCTCTCTAGGGATTTGGTAATAAATGGGAGATGTTTTAAAAAGTCCATGCCGTCCAGGATAGTTGAACGCGAACGCACAGAAAGAGAGTACATGCCCCGGGTTCCATGTTCGCGGCCTGCACTTTGCTGGGAGAATTTGTTTGATATGCTCATTTTCCGGTCCGGGTATGCTTTGAACAGGTTTAAAGACGAAAAATTCCTGATCGAGCGTTATTATTTCATCGATGCCCGGCAGAGCCTGCACCGCCTGAACATAAAACCTCTGGATGAGGTGGTCGCTGTATGATGCGGCCCCGGATGGAAACGTCCGTCACGGTCCCTTATTCCCCGGTTCAGGAGTAATCTAATCATCACCTTTTAGGGTTTCTTCTCCTGTCGTCCCTGATGTACGTATCCGGGTAAAAACGCGGGATTAAACACTCCGCCCGTCCACACTTTTGTATTATGATTGTCCACCCCTCACGGGCCGATTCCTTTACCGAATCCGTGATCCGGGAGATGACCCGGTTCGCGCTCGCCCACAACGCCATCAACCTCGCGCAGGGTTTTCCCGACTTTCCCTGCCCGCCGGAACTGAAGGCCGCTGCCAGTGCCGCCCTCAACGAAGATTTCAACCAGTACGCGATCACGTGGGGGGCGCAGGACTTCCGTGCGGCCATCGCCCATAAGGTTGAAGCGTACAACGGGATGGTGCTCGACCCCGAGGCGGAGATCACGGTCACCTGCGGGTCTACCGAGGCGATGATGGCCTCGATGCTTGCCCTGATCACCCCGGGTGACGAGGTGATTGTGCCCGAACCCTTCTACGAGAACTACGGGCCGGATGCGGTCATCTCCGGTGCTATTCCGCGGTACGTTCCATTCGGCAACGGGGAGTCCATCGATGAGGAGGCATGGAAGGCGGCGTTTACGAAGAAGACCCGGGCCATTATCATAAACTCGCCGAACAACCCGACCGGCAAGGTGTTCACTACAGACGAACTCCGGTTCATTGCCGACCTCTGCACCGAGCACGACGTGATCGCGATCACGGATGAGATCTACGAGCACATCCTCTATGATGGGCACCGGCACATCTCGATCGGGTCGCTGCCCGGCATGGAGGATCGCACCGTCACGATCGGCAGCCTCTCGAAGACCTACAGCGTGACCGGCTGGCGGGTGGGCTATGCCCTTGCTGGTGCCGGGTTGACGGGACGCATACGGAAGATCCATGATTTCCTCACGGTCGGGGCGCCGGCCCCGCTCCAGCATGCTGCCGTCGCTGCCCTCAACCTGCCGGAGTCCTATTACCGGGAACTTGCCCGGGACTATGACCGCCGGCGGAAGATCCTGTATGCGGGTCTTAAAAAAGCCGGCTTTGACTGCCGGCTTCCTGAGGGAGCGTATTACATCTTCACTGATATATCCGGGTTCGGGATGACCGACGTGACGTTTGCCCGGCACCTGATAGAGACCGTGGGCGTGGCGGCAGTCCCGGGCAGTTCATTCTACCACGAGGGAGGGGAGACGAAACTCCGGTTCACGTTCTCCAAAAAAGACGAGACGCTGCACGAGGCGTGCCGGCGGCTGGAACAGCTCGGGTAACCCGGATGAAGGGTTTTGTTGCAGGTGTGCCGCCATACCAGTGATCATCATCGCCCGAAGTCGCCTATGCGAATGCACGTATCTGGGTGGGGTACGCGTGAGAGTTCCGGAAAAGAACTGTTTTAGCAGCTGAATATTTTCAATAAAGTCCGGATCATCAGCTGAATATTCCAGAAAAGATCCCGGCAGGCTGGCACAGGAACCCGCATTAAGTCCCTAAAACGACACAGAATGTGTAGATTCCGGTTACTCTATGGTCGCCATGAAACGTCGGAACTCCATGCGGATTCAACAGGTGTGAATGTGCTTTTCAAAAGGTTTATTAATTTTAGTAAACCAAAGATCGATTAGTAAAAACTTCATTAACTTTTAATCTGAGTGTGATGTGCATGGCGTTTTCAGTACATGTAAACATAAACCGTTGCACCGGGTGCGGGAACTGCGTGGTTTCCTGCCCGGTCAATGCCCTCGAGCTCTATACGCTCGACCCGGTGACAAAAGAGAAGATCTACCAGGTCGTGGACGGGAAATCGGTCAGCCTTGACGTGAAGAAGGAACTCTGCGCAGGGTGCGGGGTGTGTGTCGGGGCCTGCCCGTATAAAGTGATCACCCTCTCCGGAAGGGGAGAGTCCGGCAGCCCGGTAACTGTCTAGGGATTTTGTCCGAGGAAAAACTATGGCAAAAATTACCCTGAACATGATTACCCAGCGTTCGATCGAGGAAGGCGCCGCGATGGAACAGGGGAAGACCAACCCCAATTACTTCGAAGCCTGCTCGATCTGCGAGATGAACCCGGAAGACATGAAGAAACTCGGCATCTGGAGAAACACCAATGTCCGGGTCACGAGCGAGTGCGGCAGTGTCATCGTGAAAGCGATCGAGCCGACGCAGTACTGCCCTCCCGGCCTTGCCCATATCCGGCAGGGTGTCTGGGCAAACCAGGTAGTACCGCCCCGGACCCAGTCCACCGGTACCCCGCAGTACAGCGGGTTCCCGGTTACCATCGAGCCGGCCCCAACCGAGAAACTGAAGAGTGCCCTTGAACTCGTGCAGGGTTCTGTCGGCCTCTGGAAAGGAGGAAACTAATTATGCCAAAACTGATCAAAGGAGTCGGATGCCCGTACTGTGGCTCATCCTGCGATGATATCGAAGTGCTGGTCTCCGATGACGAGACCAAGATCCTTGAAGTGCATAATGCCTGCATCATCGGGAACAATCTCTTCCACCATGCGAACGACCCCACCCGCCCGAGACTCCCGCGGATGCGGCAGCCCGACGGCTCGATGAAGGAGATTACCTACGATGAGGCGATCGATTACTTTGCAAAGACCCTGCTTGCGGCAAAGAAGCCCCTCATCTACGGCTTCGGCTCCACCAACTGCGAGGGTATGAGCGCAGTCGCCCGGATTGCCGAGAAGGCTGGTGCCGTTCTCGACAACTGTGCAACAATCTGCCACGGACCTTCGTTCCTTGCCATGTTCGACAACGGCTACCCGAGCTGCACGCTCGGTGAAGCGAAGAACCGTGCCGATGTTGTGGTCTTCTGGGGCTGCAACCCGATGCATGCCCACCCCCGCCATACCTCCCGGTACTCGATCTTCCCCCGCGGCTACTTCACCCCGAAGGGCCAGATGCAGCGGACGATCATCAGCATCGACCCGCGTCAGACCGATACCGCAAAGCTGGCTGACCATCACCTCATGCTTGACCAGGGCCACGATTACGAGCTCTTCGATGCATTCCGGACCGTGCTCCGGGGCTATGATATCCCCGATGTCGTTGCCGGTATTCCAAAGGAGAAGATCAAGGAGTCAGCCGAGATCATGAAGAAGGCAAAATTCTGTATGATCTTCTTCGGCATGGGCTGCACCCACACGGATGGCCACAACCACAACATCGATGCTGCCATCAGCCTGACCCGCGACCTCAACAATTATACCAAGGCCTCGATCATGGCGATGCGGGGCCACTACAACATCACCGGCCCCGGCCAGGTCTGGTCCTGGCAGTTCGGGTTCCCGTACTGCATTGACCTCTCGAAGGGCACCCACGCCCACATGAACCCGGGCGAGACGAGCTCAATTGACCTTGCAATGCGTGATGAAGTAGACTGCTTTGTCAATGTCGGCACTGATGCGGGGGCACACTTCCCTATCCCGGCAGTCAAGCATCTCAAGAAACACCCGTTTATCACCGTCGACCCGAACTTCTGCATGGCGAGTGAGATCTCGGACCTCCACATACCGGTCAGGATTGCCGGTGTGGACGAGCCGGGCGTTGTCTATCGTATGGATAACGTTCCGATCCAGTTCCGGTCGGTCATCAAGGGCCTGCCGGGCGTACCGAGCGACGAGGAACTCTTTGACCGCGTGTACGAACGCATGTGCGAGCTGACCCAGACCGAGCCTATTTGGCTCGTTACAAAGGAAGACCGGAAATACCCCCAGAACCCGGCGGTGAGCTGAACATGGCATCAGGAGAAATTATCATCAAGGGCGGATTCGTTGTCGACCCGACCCGTAAGATAGACGGCGATGTCGCAGATGTCGCCATCAAAGACGGCAAGATTGTTGACAAGGTCAGCTCGTCAGCAAAAGTGATCGATGCAAAGGGCAAGATCGTGATGGCCGGCGGCGTGGACGTCCACGCCCATGTCGCAGGACCCAAGGTCAATGTCGGCCGCCTGTTCAGGCCAGAGGACAAGCTCTTATCGGGGGTCTGCAGGAGCGCGATGGCACAGAACAACGGTGCCCGCATGGAATCCGGGTTCTCGATCCCGAGCACCTTCAAGACCGGGTACGACTATGCCCGGATGGGGTACGCGTTCGTTATGGAAGCCGCGATGCCCCCCCTCTACTCCCCGCATATCCATGAGGAGATCCACGATACCCCGATCATCGATGAGGGAGCACTCCCGGTCTTCGGGAACAACTGGTTCGTCATGGATTACCTTAAGAAGGGCGAGGTGGAGAACACGGCGGCTTATATCGCCTGGCTCCTCAATGTCACGAAGGGTTTTGGCGTCAAATGCGTCAACCCCGGCGGCACCGCTGCCTGGGGCTGGGGCCTTAACTGCCTCAGTCTCGACGACGTAGTCCCGTACTTCGAGATTACCCCCCGGGAGATCATCACCGGTCTCCTCAAGGCAAACGAGTACCTCGGTCTCCCGCACTCGATGCACATTCACCAGAATAACCTCGGGAACCCCGGCAACTATCAGCTCACCATCGACTCGCTGAAACTTGCCGAGGGCATCAAGACAAAGAACAAGTTCGGCCGCGAGCAGGTCATGCACTCCACCCACCTGCAGTTCCACTCGTATGGCGGAACCGGCTGGGGCGATTTCGAGTCCAAGGCAAAGGAAGTCATGGACTACGTGAACAAGAACAAGGGGATCACGGTCGATACCGGGAATGTCACTCTCGATGAGACCACCACGATGACTGCCGACGGTCCCTTCGAGCACCATCTCCACAGCCTCAACCACCTCAAGTGGGTAAATGTCGATGTCGAGATGGAGACCGCTGCCGGTGTCGTTCCGTATGTGTACGACCCGAACATCAAGGTCTGCGACATCCAGTGGGCGATCGGCCTCGAACTCGCGCTCTACGCAAAGGACATGAACCGGATCTTCCTCACCACCGACCATCCGAACGCAGGGCCGTTCACCCGGTACCCCCGCGTCATCAAGTGGCTGATGAGCAAGAAGGCCCGCGAAGCGGTGCTCGACTCGTTCAAGCACAGGGACAAGGTCATCGACGCCACCACTCTCCACACCATCGACCGCGAACTCACCCTCTATGAGATCGCCCAGATGACACGGTCCGGCCCGGCCAAATGCCTCGGCATGCCCAATATCTATGGAGGACTCGCACCCGGCATGAACGCCGATGTGGGTATCTTCGACCTCAACTACAAGAACATGCCGAGTGA
>JACTVF010000114.1 GCA_019695435.1 Methanoregulaceae archaeon
CGCTGTGGCGACCCCAAATTGCGATAGAACGGATCCAATGAACAGATACTGAATTCACGTTTGGTCCCGGGAAGGTATCAGAACCAGTCAACTGCCCACAATGGTCGGCAAAGTCATGTACGATAGGGGTACTCTTTTCAAATACCGTAAATCCCGGATTGATGCAGATTTTGGAACAGATGAAGAGATTTATCCACTATGCTGCTCTAGGTTGCATGCTCTGATATGGAATTAATAAAATTGTATCAGGGAACGGAATTGATAATATAATGACTGACAATCCAAAAGCAATGGCCAAAAAAGGCATCAACGATGGCCGCATAACTGCGCATCACGTATCAGACGACATAAAAACCTGTGACCACAAGCTCGTTTCCGGTGATTCAAAGGCTTATCCCCAGGACAGGAACAGCGACGTTACCACGTCAATCTACAAGGAGAATCTTACCTGCCCACAGTGCGGAAAATCAACCATTCATGCAGAATTCCCTGATCATTATGAAGCCTGGATTAAATGTTCATCGTGCGGTTTTTTTATGGGGATGAGTAAGGATGAGTGGCACAGTATGGAGAACAGCCCCAATCTCAATGAAAAAATTAAAAAAATGGCGAGAAAACTGAAAATTTTATCCTGAATTATTCCCGGATTTACGATATTCAGGAATTGCCCGGCGCCGGGCTTTGTTAACCTGGCGTAGGGTGAAAATAGTGTCTGTTTAATCTTCAAGAAAAATAGTCAAAATGAGTGATTAAAGCATTTAAATCGATTTTTTAATCTGACATTTTTTATCTCATGATAAGTCAACAGAACCGAATTTTTTTATGAGACCCAAAATTGGTCATCTTCTGCCAGAGCATCAGAAACGATATGGGGGATAATAAGGAAACAATCACTTTGTTCCCTGTTTATCCAGCTGCTCCTCCATCTCGACCACGTTCCGGGTAATTTTCATCACTGAGTCCGGGTTGAGGGATATAGAATCAATCCCCTCTCTGACAAGGAACTCGGCGAACTCCGGGTAATCGCTCGGTGCCTGCCCGCAGAGCCCGGAATGACGTCCGTTCCGCCGTGCGCCCTGTATCGCCATGGATACGAATTTCATCACACCGGGATCTCGTTCGTCGAAATCATGGGCAACCACCATGGAGTCACGGTCGACCCCAAGCGTGAGCTGGGTAAGGTCGTTCGACCCAATCGAGAATCCGTCGAACAACCGGCTGAATTCATCGATAAGGAGGATGTTGTTCGGGATCTCGCACATCACATAGATCTGAAGCCCGTTCTCCCCTCGCGTAAGCCCATTCTTCGCCATCTCGGCCAGTACTTTTTCACCCTCGTCAACACGCCGGCAGAACGGTATCATTATGATCAGGTTCGTAAGCCCCATATCCTCCCGGACCCGTTTCATCGCACGGCATTCAAGTGCGAAACCCTCGCGGTATCTTTCGTCGTAGTACCGGGACGCGCCACGAAAACCGAGCATCGGATTTGACTCAGTAGGCTCAAAATAGCTCCCCCCGAGCAGGTTCGCGTATTCGTTAGTCTTGAAGTCGCTCATCCTGACGACGACCGGCTTCGGGTAAAAAGCCGCAGTGATCGTCCCGATGCCCTCTGACAATCTTTCGACGAAATACTCTTCCGGGTTATCATACCCGTACGTGAGTGCCCTGATCTGCGCCTTCACACTCTCGTCGGCGACTTTATCCGGGTGGACAAGAGCCATCGGGTGGATTTTGATATAATTACTGATGACAAACTCCATCCTTGCAAGACCGATGCCATCATTCGGGATCATCGAGAAGGAAAATGCCTCGTCCGGTTCTCCGAGGTTCATCATGATCTCTGTTTTCGGGCGCCTGAGGTCCTTTAAGGAAATTTTTTCGATGTGGAACGGTAGGATACCTTCGTACACGACTCCCTCATCTCCCTCAGAGCAGTTGATCGTTACTTCCTGCCCAGTCCTGATCGACTCCGTGGCATTGTTGGTCCCGACCACGGCTGGCACGCCGAGCTCCCGACTGACAATTGCCGCATGGCAGGTCCGGCCTCCCCGGTTGGTAACGATTGCAGCCGCGGTTTTCATAACCGGTTCCCAGTCAGGGTTGGTGGTATCTGATACCAGGATCTCCCCGGGCAGGAACTCGTGAAGCCGGCTCACATCGGCAATCACCCGTGCCCTGCCTGACGCTATCTTTTCGCCAACGCTCTTTCCCTTAGCAAGCACCGGCCCCCGTTGTTCAAGATAGTAGGTGAGGAGGACATCCTTCGCGTCCTGGGAGTGGACCGTCTCGGGCCGTGCCTGCACGATGAACAATTCCCCAGTTATCCCGTCCTTTGCCCATTCGATATCCATCGGGACAGGCTGATTCGCTTTCCGCGAGTAGTGATCTTCAATCATGATGGCGTACCGGGCCAGTACGAGGATTTCGTCATCCGTGATACAGAATCGCCGGCTGTCCGATTCAGGGGCTTCGACATTTCTCGTCAGTTCCTTGGAGGTTCCCTGTCCGTAGATCATCTTGATCTTCTTATCGCCACGGTTTTTCCTGACAATAGCCCGGTGTCCGGTTCGTGCGGTCGGCTTGAAGACGTAGAACTCGTCGGGGTTGACCGCGCCCTGCACGATGTTCTCGCCAAGGCCATACGAGCCGGTGATAAAGACGACATCCCGGAACCCGGTCTCGGTATCGAGAGTGAAGATGACTCCGCTTGAAGCCAGGTCGGAGCGGACCATCTTCATGACTCCGATAGAGAGGGCGACCTTGAAATGATCAAACTTCTCGTCTATCCGGTAGGATATTGCCCGGTCGGTGAACAGGGATGCAAAACATTTGCTGCAGGCCTCCCTGAGTGCAGGATATCCCCGTATATTCAGGTAGGTCTCCTGCTGGCCGGCAAAAGAAGCGGTGGGGAGGTCTTCGGCTGTTGCAGAACTCCTGACCGCAACATCGGTATCAGGGCCGTATTCCTCACAGAGTTTGTCATAGGCCGCGCTGATCTCGTTCCAGATGTCGTCAGGTATGCCGGCGCCAAGGATCAGGTCCCGTACCTTTTTCCCCCGTCCTTCCAGGTTGGCAAGGCTGGTCTTATCGAGATCGGCCAGGGTCTCCCTGATCCCGTCGAGAACACCACCCGTTTTCACAACCTGCCAGTACGCATCGGCAGTGATGGCAAACCCGTTGGGAATTTTCACACCAACCTTTGTGAGGTCCTGGTACATCTCGCCAAGCGAGGCGTTCTTGCCCCCGACGCTCGCGACATCTTCGTTCCTGATCTCCGCAAACCAGCGGATGTATTTTGCAGTGCTCATACCCGGGTCTCCATCTGTACAGGTATCTGGCCTGCAGATACCAGCGCATCTTTGCCATGCATCATACTGCCATTCAACTCTTTTACGGCTGCATTTTTCAGGGCGGCCCCGGCGTTGTGTTCAGGATCCGGCTTTATGAGCCGTGGCGCTGTTTTCTTCCGGGGCTCAATGACGTCGAAAATGGCGGGTGTTTTATCTCTTTCTGATTCCGGCATTGTACCACCATGGGAGCATAGGGTGCCGGGCGCTATTTATTACCTGTGGTAAAGGAAGGGAGGGATATGTTCAGGAAAGCCCGTATTCGCGGGTCATTGGTTGTACCTGATTTCTGACGGGCGGGGCGTGGGCATGTCTCCGCAGGAATGCGGTTTTATGATCCGCCCCTGCCATTCCCATGGTGTTATTAACCCGGACATCTTCAGTGAATCATAAGGAAATTTGCCATCGAAAGGTCTACAGAATCAGGAAAGTACAAGTGCCGGGCAGAATGAGGAGGTGTTGTCAATGACAGGAGATTCGGTCCCTCCGGATACGACACCGTCACCGTCGGTAACCGTTGCGGGATCCATGAAGGGATTGACCGGTGCAGAGGTAACTGACCTGCGGAACCGTTACGGCTTCAATGATCTCCCCGAAGAAAAGAGAAACCCGCTGCTCAAGTTCCTGTCCTATTTCTGGGGCCCGATCCCTTGGATGATCGAGGCAGCCGCAATCCTTTCGGCTGCGATTTCGCACTGGGACGATTTTGTCATCATCATCGTTCTGCTCCTGACCAATGCGGTTGTCGGGTTTTTCCAGGAGCGAAAAGCGGAAAATGCCATCGAACTCTTAAAAAAACAGCTCGCGCCCAATGCCCGCGTCCTCCGGGACGGGTCCTGGCAGGAGATCCCGGCCCGCGAACTCGTGCCCGGGGATATCGTTCATATCCGGCTCGGAGATATAGTCCCGGCAGATGCTGTCCTTGGTAAGGGGAACTATCTCCTTCTCGATGAATCTGCACTGACCGGTGAATCCCTCCCGGTCGAGAAAAAAACCGGCGATACAGTCTACTCCGGATCCATTGCCCGCCAGGGCGAGATGGATGCAAGGGTCACCACCACCGGGGGAAACACCTTTTTTGGAAAGACTGCCCGGCTGGTCCAGGCAAAACCCCCGCGAAGCCATTTTCAGGCTGCCGTAGAGCGGATCGGGAACTATCTCATTATCCTCGCTGTCGTGCTGGTCAGCATAATCATCATCGTTTCAATCATACGATCTGAATCCTTCCTTGAGACCCTTCAGTTCGCCCTCATTCTTGTGGTAGCGGCAATTCCTGTAGCACTTCCCGCAGTTCTCACGGTGACCCTTGCAGTCGGGGCCGTAGCTCTTGCAAAAAAAGAGGCGATTGTCAGCCGGCTTTCTGCCATCGAAGAGATGGCCGGGATGGATATCCTCTGCTCCGATAAGACCGGGACAATCACGCAAAATTCCATCAGTATCGGCGAGATCAGGACGTTTCCCGGGATTTCGGAACAGGAAGTTATCACCGCAGCGGCCCTGGCCTCAAAAAAAGAGAGCAATGATCCCATCGACATGGCGGTCTTCTCACGGTACGATCAGCTCACGCCGCTCCCGGATACTACCGGTATCGAGACCCTGGATTTTGTCCCCTTCGATCCGGTTGCCAAATTCTCAAAGGCTACGGTCCGGGAACGATCGGGCAGATCGTTTGACGTTGCAAAGGGCGCCCCCCAGGCAATCGCGTCCCTTATCGGGGCGGATGGGATCCTCTCCCCGACGCTGGATTCATGGGTCGTAGGGTTTGCACAGAAAGGATTCCGTGCTCTCGGGGTAGCCTGGACCGACAGCGCCGGAGCATGGCAGTACCTTGGCCTGATCGGGCTGTTCGATCCGCCCCGTGAAGATTCTGCGGCAACGATAACCCAGGCAAAAAAACTTGGCGTGGACGTGAAAATGGTGACCGGGGATCACATCGCCATTGCACATGAGATTGCCGGGCAGGTGGGCCTCGGCCAGAACATCCTTCCCCGGACTGCACTGGTTGCCGGTGACGGGGACGAGTCCCGGAAACAGCTGGAGTCTGCCGACGGATTTGCCCAGGTTCTTCCTGAAGACAAGTTCCGGATCGTGAAAATCCTCCAGGGAGGCGACCATATTGTCGGGATGACCGGTGACGGCGTGAATGATGCGCCGGCACTCCGGGAGGCAGATGCCGGCATTGCGGTCGCCGGAGCGACCGATGCGGCAAAGTCTGCCGCAGATATCGTCCTGACAAGACCCGGGCTCTCGGTCATCATCGATGCAATTGAGAGGAGCCGGGAGATATTCCGGCGAATGGAGAATTATGCGGTCTACCGGATCGCCGAGACGGTCAGGGTCCTGATTTTTTTAACACTCTGTATCGTGCTTCTGGATTTTTACCCGGTTACTGCACTCATGCTGGTCGTGCTCGCAATCCTGAACGACCTCCCCATCATGATGATCGCCTTTGATAATGCACCGGTCGCAGGAAAGCCCGTGCGCTGGCAGATGAACCGCATCCTGACCCTTGCAACGATCCTCGGGATCCTGGGGGTTGTCTCAAGTTTTATCCTCCTCTGGGTAGCTAGGGAATATTTCCATCTTGATGCCGGCGTCATACAGACGCTCATCTTCCTCAAACTGGCAGTCGCCGGCCACATGACGATTTACCTTGCCCGGACCGGCCAGCAGCATTTCTGGGAGCGCCCGTTCCCCTCGCTTGCTCTGTTTGGTACCGCAGAACTTACGCAGGTGGGCGCGACTCTCATCGCGATCTATGGTGTTTTCATCATGACGCCTATCGGGTGGTCGCTTGCACTTATTGTCTGGGGATATGCACTGGTGTCTTTCCTCGTAAACGACCAGATCAAGGTGTGGTTATTCAGGAAGATCCACCCCTATTCATGATCTGTTTTTAGTCGATGTGTTTACGCTGATTGTTACGACAGGGTGCCTGTTCGATTCCACGTGTGTTTTCCCCAATGTTATGACAACCTTGTGGGGTCTATTCGAATGCGTACAAATTTTTTCAACGACAAATAACCGGAACCAGAAATAACCTTTTGGATGTTTCTGGAATAATTAAATATAAGTGCCTCCTTAATACCCTCTAAAGGTAATGACAATGCCACCAGTCGTCTTTGATGCGGGTATATTTCTCTATGAAATTATCAAAATAGCGGTTGCATGTATTGCTGTTGTTCTGGCAATAAAGTGGAAGAAGACTGAATTCCTCGCGGGCCTGCTGTTTCTTTTATTGTACACGATTCTCGATGCAATGAATATCTTCTTCTCCACCATCCTCCAGAAGTCATATATTGACGCTTCACAATTCGGGTTCATCCTGCTTGCGCTTATCTCATTTATCCTCGGAATGTGGAAATCCGTGAAAACAAAACCGGTATCCGGCTAAGCTTGCTCCCTTTTGGGCGACACCCGGATCAAAAGAGCCACCATATACGGGTGTACTAGTGTCACCCGGCTCTAGGCCGGACTTCTTTTTAGAGAACGGGTTTCGGAAGAGTATCCCCGCTCGAATAATATCCCTATAATCAATGCCCTGATAAAAGAACCCTATCCCATGAAAATTCCCAGGCCCTTAATAAGAACACTGAAATAGGATCGGGAGAAAAAGTAAAAATCGCGGAATACATGAGATTTTCCCTCCCTTTTGGTATCACACCGACAAAACGAGTCCTCATTATCGCGATAGTGGTTGGTGTTATTGCCGGTACCGGCTCCCTTCTTTTCTATGAGGGACTCAAATGGGGAATCGCCTTTTTCATGGGGTATCTCCTGCAGTATGCCTATCCCCAGGAAGGCCAGAGCGTCGCCACCATCAGCCAGTGGTCGGAGCCCCATTCGCTCATCCTCCTGATCCCCATCATGGTATTCGGAAGTCTCCTGACCGGGATCCTCGTCACCCGACTGGCACCCGAGGCAGAAGGTCATGGCACGGATGAGGCGATCAAGGCATTCCATGGCGATGGCAGGATACGGAAAAGAGTCCCGGTCTTAAAAGCCGTCACGGCAATCCTTACCATCTC
>JACTVF010000115.1 GCA_019695435.1 Methanoregulaceae archaeon
GGGTGCTTGAGGACAAGAAGTACCCGGGGAAGTTCGCCAAAGCCTGGGACATGATAGCCCATGCGGGACTGTCTGTAGACCGAGTGCGGCACCAAACTGACGAGGAGGGGATCTGGCTGCCGATAAGCAAGGTCAAGAAGGTCGGGATGGGCACCGTAGTCGGCTTCGAGACCACCAATCACCTGATAATCTGCCAGGAGGGCCTTCTCACGCACAACTCCGGGAAATCGGCCCTCGGGGAGAACATCATGTACAACTATGTCAGGAACGGCTCCACGGCTTACGACTTCTACGCGGCCAACGACAACGAGTCACTGGTGGCCCTCAACAGCCCCTACAAAGATGCCGTATGGCTCGTCCACGACGACTCGATAAACCTCAACTGCAACTACAACACCATCAAGGCTTCCGACCTGTTCCCGCAGAAGGGACCCGGGCAGCGCATCTACATCACCAACAAGCGGTTCTACAAGACCGAGAGCCAGCAGTTCGGGCAGCTCCTCAGGTTCACCAAGAGGGCCCAGGAGAGGGACGACTTCAACAGGATAGACCTCATGTTCATCAGGGAGGCCCAGAAGTACATCTCGAGCCAGACCAAGTCGAACCAGGCCCGCAACAAGAAGGAGGCAGGGGAGAACTTCACCGACTTCAACGAGGGCATGGTCCACCACGGGTTCGCCATCATCCTGGACGCCCAGAGGCAGATGGAAATATCGAAATCCGTCCGCGAGCTCACGAAGTTCTGGTACCTCAAGAACATGGGCCGCATGGAGATCCCCTCGGAGATTCACTGGATATACTCCGACAACACCGTCGATTTCGACCTGAACAGCCTCAGGCACCTCGAGCCGGACCAGTTCCTCATCCTGACCGACCACAACAGCATAGGGCTCGGCACCTTCGAGATGCCCGACTGGCACATCCACAGGGGCTCGGGGCTCCTCCATTCTCTAGGGATCCATCCCGTCGACAAGGACACCGGCAGGGAGATCAACGTGGAGGAGGAGGAAAAGGCCGAAGGCTTAGACCACTCCAAGAAGGCCAACAGCCCCGAAAGCGTGACCCAGGGCCGCTCCACCATAAACTTCTCGCTGACAGCGCAGCAGAGGACGGACGGCAGGAAGGTCACTACGCCGGAGCAGGACATGGCGATAATGAGCTGGTACAAGGAGGGCATAGGCCCCATGAAGATATACGAGAAGCTGGTCGAGCAGGGCTGGGCGGGCTCGCTGAACACCGTGGCGGGCAGGCTCAGGACCGTAAGGGCGAAGCTGGCCGCGGAGAAGGCTCAGACACCGGAACCGAGCTGACCCGCGTTCTCGATGACCTTTCTGAAGGTCTGGCACACGGCGCTCATATTGGTCGGGTCGTTGCATCCGTTCAAGGAAGCTAAACTGCTCTGGATGCTGGTCAAAACAGCGACCCCAATGATGACGACCAAGACGACGATCGCGGCAGTTATGATTAGGAAGACCAGACTGAACTCAGAGAAGGTCCATCTCGTATCCGCAGGTCTCTCGACCGAATCCCAGAAAGCGGTCCATCGGTTGCCGAACCACAGGTCATACTTGCGCTCAGGCAGAAGATACCATCGGTCGGACTCTTCGATAGCGGCTGCAATCATCTCCTTCTTCCATCCCAGCAGCATCGGGATCACCCAGATGGCTCCAAAAGTCGCGGCCAATATCACGACAAGGTAAGACAGGTTGATGAGCGGACTCATATTTTAGCCGTCACCATTTCCGCCACCTTCCTAATGGCCGAGGAGGGATTCCTTGCCAACACGGTAAGCGGGGAAAACTCATACAGTTCGATGACTTCCCGGCCCTCAAGGACCTCATACATGATTCGGACCTTGATTTTGCGCATCTTCATCCTCTCAGACACCCGAATCCGTGAGCTCGACCAGCCGCTCAGACATCGGCAGCGGGCCGTAGTTCTTCTTCACGAACACAATCAGCTTCCAGAAGGCGTCAGCCTCGTCCCCGGACCGGGCCTCGAACTTTGCCAGGAGCATCGCATCGAGCAGCTTCAAGAGCCTTTCATCACGGCTCATCTCACACGCCCCGCCCCGACTTGTCCATCTTCCTCACTATCAGCACCTTCTCTCCAGCGACGATGTCGATCTCCCATTCAAGAAGGTCCCCCGCGTTCAGCTTCAGCATCTCGACCGTGAACTTCGGAAGGGTGCTCTCGAGCGTGTAGGCCCTTCCCCTGCGGATGACGGTGGCGTTTGCCATTGACCGATGATAAGGATAAGTAGTATTAAAGCTAATGCTAAGGAGGGATAAGAAATGCCTTATGCAAAGTGGATGACAAAAGAGCAAAGAAGTGCTGCTGATGCTATCAAGTACGCAAACAGGACTGACATTGAAATCGCTGAAGATGCCAGAATGATGAAAGAGTACAGCGAGACGCACAAAGAAGAGCTGCGTCAGCGAGATCACGCGGACTACCTTGCGCGTCGGGATGAGATTTTGGCTAATGCGAAGGTGAAAAGGGTAAACAGGACTGCTGTTGAACTGGCTGAGGATGCGCGGACACGCCATGAGTACAATCAAACCCACAAGGCTCAATCGCGCAGAAGAGTCACTAAATGGCACCAGAGACAGAAGCTGATTGTCATCGACCACTACACCGAGGGCAAAAGAACCTGTACAAGGTGCGGTTTCTCAGACTTGCGGGCGTTGAGCGTTGAGCACATCAAAGGGGGAGGGAACAAACACAGAAAAGCCATCCAGGGCAAAATCGACTTGTATCGATGGGTGATAACGAATAACTTTCCTAAGGACCTCGCGATTCTCTGCATGAACTGCCAATTCATAAGAAAGCACTCAAAAATAGTTAATGCCAAGGCATTAGTTTGATTGTTAGCTAACCTAAATAGATATAAGTAAAAATGGAAAAGCGCAACTTCGCAAATGAACTTTCGTAAGTTCGGAAAGCGGTCCGGCCTCGGCCCCGTCGAAGGCGTTCTGACCATCGTAAAGTAGCATCAGCTACGCGAAGTTGTCGGAGCGCTTCTGGCGGTCGCGCCGTTTGTCATCGGAGCATTGCAAAACGGTCTGAACACATCTGGTCTGCCAGCTGCCGCCGACGTTTCGATCGGCAATGTGTTCACCCAAATTTACAATGCGCTGGGGATCTTGCCACTTGTGCTGGTCATACTAGCACTGGTCATCATCCTCTCGGCCATCTTCCTCCTGGTGCCAAGACGCGGCGGAATGGGCGAAGCCGTCTAATCGAAGGTGGAGTGCAGCAATGCTCTCCTCTTCCTCCCTTTTTAGGAGCGAATCATAGTTGTCAGGCAGGTTGCAGTTCGCGCACAGCGTCTGCCATCCCTCAGGGAACCCTTGGGCCCTCATAATCGGCCTTGCGGTCGGCGCGGCCATCGTCGGCTCGGTCTACCACTGCTGCGGCCATGAATACAGGTCCGAGGCTGCTTATCGGAGGCATCGGGCCAAGGCCCACAGGATAGTGCCGGAGGTGCGCTGGTGATGGCAAAGAAGAAGGCGATAAAGGGCGTGTACGTCCCTCCGAACGCTGTCCCCAAGATGGACGGCTTCGCGGCCTACATGAGGAAGAAGGGCGAATCAGAGTCGTTCATCGAGAAGATGTTCGAGGATGATTCCTGATGGCTAAGAAGAAATCCACAGAGGGCGGGTGGGAGTTCTACCATTTCGACCCCGTGGCGATGGACCAGAGGCTCAACACGAACGCCTTCCAGCAGGTGGGCAACCAGGTCCTGAAGGACGAGATCAAGCGCGGGAAGAGGAAGAAGTAGCATGGTGAACAAGAAGGCCAGGGCCATCCAGCAGCACCTCTACAAGTACGGGGCCGCGAGGACCGAGCTCCCGAAGTTCCAGGCAGAGTACGGCAGGGAGCATGGGAAGTACGTCTACGGGGCTGTCATCGGAATCGTAAAGCGCGAGCAGCAGGCGAAACGGGGGAGAAGGTAAAATGGGGTACAGGCTCGAGTTGAAAGTGGGAAACAGGATAGTCTACAGCCACAGCTATCCGTCCGAGAAGAAGGCGAAGGCTGCCATAGGTCGCACTAGGGGCGCGACAGGAAAAGTGATTCGATCATGACCCTGAAGAAGAAACAGGCCGCCATCAAGGGCTACGCGACGGAGCTGAAACGCGAGGCGCGGGACATCGCGTCGGGCTATCAAGCGAAGCGGCTGCTGAAGAGAGTGAGAAGTTGAGCGAGGAGCCGAAGAAGCCTTCTCTTGCCTCCAGGGCAGGAGGGGCCTTCGGGAAGGTCAAGAAGAGGGTCATCCCGGTCCGAAACGTGGTCATCCAGAAGAAATCTCAGGCCATCTCAAGCATCAAGCGCGAGGCGAGCAATTATGCCGCGGCGAGACGGGAGGAAGAGAGAATCAAACAGGAAAGGGCGCGGCACGTTAGAGGCATAGTGCGCGAAGAGAACCGGGTCGCTGAAGAGGCTTACCTGCAGGGAAGGAGGAAAGGGATCCAACAGTCGTATTATCAAGCCGGACGGGCTGGCGCATCAGCCTATCGGCCCAGGGCCGCTCCAAGGAAGCCTGCATACTCGGTCCCTTCGTACAGCCTGATGGGCGACCTCGGGATCCTCGCTCCATCGCCAAAGCCCACGCCTGGAAAGAAGAAAGCCGCTCCGCGGGCTGAGAGGCCATCCATGCTCAACGGGCTCCAAATCGGAGGAGGAGAATCCGAGGTCTTGGCCTTCATGGGTCCCCGCAAGACGAAAGAGGGGCTGTGGCTATGAAGTCCCAAAAATGCAAGTGCGGCCACTTTCCCGCTTCCCACTTCGGAGGCTCCGGCTATTGCTGTGACAACAAGTGCAACGCGGCGGGATATCCGACCTGTATCATGTACCAACCGAGAGGCTATTAGATGACCGAAAAGAGGAAGGTCTACCGGGGAACGACGACTGACGATTTACGGTCCATTCTGACAGTTGGCTTACCGTCCGGCAGTTTCATCACAGACGACCCTGAACAAGCTAGGGCTTATGCGGTCGACAGGAGTTTTCACAGACCGGGGCAACCAATCGTGCTCGAATACGAAGGTCAAATCGGGCAAGGCAACAACACTGTCAGCAAAGGTATCGGAACGACGCGCGAAACAATGCGCCAAAGACCCAGAGTTCATCGCGTCGTCAATCAGAGGATTGTGTGGTAAAATGACCTTCAAGACCTTCGCGGGCAAGTTCGCAGGCAGCATCCCCCTGACAGAGAATGAGCTGTTAGCCGTCGGCATCGCGGCCGTGTTAGCGTTGATCGGGTTCACCGTCCTCGGCCCCAGCAGCTTCTTAGCCTAGCAGGGACACATTCTGCGCGACGACGACCCCGAAATAGGCCGAGAGGACGAGCAGCACAAGGACGCATATCAGTTTGACCGGCTTCGAGTAATCCGACATTCTGAGAGAGAACAGCACCCCGAACAGGAATATGCCAAGGCTGTAGACGAGCTTCACCGCCGCATAGAGGATGAAGGACCCCGCAGCTATCATCACCGCCGAGGTCGGGTTCGCCTCGTGCAGGCCGTGGGTTATGCCCAGCCATGTCGTGAGCACATCCAGGCCGTTGAGCGAAGCCGCAAGCGCCGCCAGATACAGCGCCCTTCTGGCGAGCTTTTCCATGCTGTAGGTATCTTAGTATATGTATAAATACTAATGCTATTATTACTCTATCAGTTGTAAAATGACAGACGTGGTGACTTCGATGAAGCTGGACGCAGACCTCTGGAAGGAGGCAAAGAAGAAGGCCATCGACGAGGGGATAACCCTCCAAGACCTTCTCAACGACGCGCTAAGGTCGAGGCTGAAGAAGAAATGAGAAGGACGCAAAAGTTGAAAGAGATAATGTGGGATTTAGGTCAAGGATTCTTTTTGCTTGTTGGCTGCCTTGGAGTGGTCGGGGGGCTCCTCTTTCCCCAAGTGCAGTATGCTGCGCTCTTAGGGTACGTGCTAATTATCCTGGCAACATCGATGACGTGTCTTCTATACTATCTGCCTTGGAAGGAAGAATCAACATCAGTCTCGGATGCAAGCTCGTGCGGGTCGACGGGAGGGGAGAAGAAATGAGGAAGCCCATCCTTCTCTCGGTCATAGCCGTCGGCCTGGTCTGCTTCGTCCTGGTCCTCTTCCCTACTGTCGGCGCGTGGTCTAACTGCCCCGGCAACGCTTTCAGCCAGCTCTCCACGGACACGGTCACGGCGAACGGGCAGTACGGCTTCGCTGGCGCGTGGTTCTGCGTCGACGTCCCGACTCCCTATCATGTGCTCACCACGACGGTCACGGACACCTCCACGATCACCATCGTCCAGAGCAGCACGGTCACTCAGACATCCAGCACGGTCCAGACTGTCACGACAGGATCGCACATAGGAAGCATCGAGATTGAGGTCTTCGGCACGGTTCCGTCTTCGGCCACCTTCACCTACACCGGACCCGGATTCAGCACGGTACGCGCGGCCATCCTCAACAGCGGCACAGGGTTCTTCACGGCGACAGACGAGGGGGTCCCCGCGGGCACCACTTCGGCCACTTTGACCTACGGCTCCTCTTCGCACACCGTCAGCTTCGGTCCCACGGCCTTCCAGTCCTTCAGCTGGGGATACGCATGGGAGGCGTGAGCGTGAAGCCCCAGCGCAGCAGCCGCGAACTCTACCGCATGGGCACCTTCCTCTTCGCCGCGGCGTCCTTCGTCTCCTTCATAGTCCTCTTCCTCTTCATCCTCGTCCACGACCCCGCCTATGTGCTGGCGGAGGCGATGGACCTCGTCCTCGCCACGGTGCTGATGCTGTTCACTTTGCTGTTCGGCATCGCCCTGGCCCTCGCGGAGCGCAGGATACGGTTAAATGCCCAGAAGGAGGCGAAGAAGCCAGCTTGAACGGCTTCGACGTGTTCACCGTAATCACGGTCTTAGTAGGGGGGATGTTTGTTGGGTCCCTCCTTGTTACTGGACAGAGTACATCAACCGTGATTCAAGTCTCGACCTACCCAGCAGGCACAATCGATGGGAATCTCACTGTCATCGGATATAACCTCACAGTCAGCGCTGGAGGCCACACAACAACAATGCAGGTCCTGTGCCCTCTTTATCCTGTGGGGTCAAGAGTGCCTGAAGCCTACGTAGCCTTCTTCTTCATCTTCCCGGTCTTCACCGCATCGGATGGCTTGCCGAAGGGGTGTTGACCATGAACCAGCTCCAGCTTTTGAGCTACATGAAGTCCCACGACCTCATGGCCCGCATAGGCACCCCTGAGAGTCTGGCTTCCGCGAAGATGCTGGAGCAGAGGGGCATGGTGAAGCACATCGGGGACGACGACGAGGGCAAGCCGATCTACCGCATCACCAGGGAGGGTCAGGCGAAGCTGGGCATGGTCGAGAGCG
>JACTVF010000116.1 GCA_019695435.1 Methanoregulaceae archaeon
GGGGGATTTTATCCCGCCGCTCCACCTCCCCCACGCGATCGATACGGAGAACCCGACGGGGTACGGCTGTCTCACCGGGCCGGACCAGCACTTCCTGTTCCGGTGGGATATCGAACATTCGATGCGCGACGCCGGAAAGGTGATCGCTGCGACCGAGAAGGACTTTGCACGCCGGTTCGGGCGGAACTACGGGCCGACCGAGAATTACCGGTGCGAAGATGCGGACGTGATCCTCATCGCCATGGGAACATTCGGGAAAGAAGCCGAAGTTGCCATTGATATCCTGCGAAAAGAGGGCATAAAGGCCGGCTCGATGCGCCTGCGCTGGTTCCGGCCGTTCCCGAAACTCAATCTCGCCGGAAAAGAGGTCGTCGTGATCGACCGGGACTACTCATTCGGGTATGGCGGTATCGTCGCCCACGAGATCATGGCAAAGAACCACTGCGAGATCTACAGCGTGATCGCCGGTCTCGGCGGGCAGGAAGTGACCTACGATGACATGGCAGAGTTTGTCCGTAAGCGTCGCATGGGCGAGGAGTTCTGGTTCGGGGTGACAGACCATGTTTGAGATCCGGATCCATTCCCGTGGCGGGCAGGGCGGTGTGACGGCAGCCCGGCTCCTTGCGATGGCCGCACTCCATGACGGCAAGTACGCGACCGCGTGCCCGTTCTACGGAGCGGAGCGCCGGGGGGCGCCGGTCGTCTCGTTTGTCCGGATCGATGACCACCCGATCAAGGTCTACAGCCAGATCCGGGACCCGGACCTGATCGTGGTGCTCGACGCGAGCGTGATGGAGACCGTTGATGTGCTGCACGGACTCAAGAAGGGTGGCCGGGTACTCATTAACAGCGCCCACCGGCCGGAGTTTGCGGGACATACAACGTTCAATGTCGACCTGACCGGGATCGCTTTAAAAGAAAACCTTGTGGTCGCGGGAAGCCCGATCCTCAACACACCGGTGCTCGGGGCGCTTGCAAAGATGGGGATCGTCTCTGGTGATGCGGCAAAGTCGGCAATCCGGGGGATGTTTACCGATGAGCGCAACGTCAAGGCTGCCGAGACCGCATACCAGGAGATGCGTGTATGAGCAGTGCTAAAAACCGCGACCGGCTGGCCGTGAGCAGGCCGACCGAAGGCGCCGCCGGCCAGACCGGCTCGTGGCGGGTATTTAAGCCCGTGGTTGACAAGGAAAAATGCAACGAATGCGGGCTCTGTGCGATGTACTGCCCGGACGGGGCGATCGATGAAGACCTCATGGTCGACCTGAGGTTCTGCAAGGGCTGTGGGATCTGCGCAAACGAATGCCCGAAAAAAGCCATCGCAATGGTGCGGGAAGAGAAGTAATCCCGCATACTATGTTCACTTTTTACAAATGAGTTGGCATCACTGGTTTATTTTATGATGAAAACTGCCGGATAGGATGGTGTCCCGTCTCGGCTGCACCACACGGTTTCCATGGTGGGATGCAATCCGCAACCTTTTTCATGCCTTGCCTGAATATACCCATTCAGGAGTAAGCCTCTATGAACGGCAGGTATTTCGGGGATACCCGGGATCTCTTCAAATTCGATCTGGTACGGCATATCATGAAATCACTGCCTGAGCTTGCAGGCTTTACTTTTGTCCCGATGCTGACAGGAACGGAGGGAGAGGGATCCCGGAAGAACACAGCCAAAAAAGATCTGGAAAAAGCGTATCGATCCGGGAAAGCCGGCAGCCAGAACCGGGATCTCCGGGAACACTTAACGCGGTTGCAGGAGATTAACGATGACGTTGAGTATATCAGCGGCATCTGTGCGTATTTCGATAAAGAGATGATCCTGATCGATATTCCCGGGAGGCAAACGTTCACGAACCACGACCGGGACGCCTATTTCCAATCGATTGTTGATAATTTTCCCAAAAATTCCCTGATATTCCTTGACCCGGACACCGGCCTTAAAGATGAGAGCCAGAACAGCAAACACCTGCTTCTTTCGGAAGTAAAAACGTTCTATGACCGCATGGACAGCGGTTCGATCCTGATGATCTACCAGCATTTTCCCCGGGTAAAACACGAGGAGTATGTCAGGCGCGCCTGCATGCAGCTGGAAGAACGGACCGGTTCAAGCCCGGCCATCATCACCGACAACGAGATTGTCTTTTTCTTACTCGCAAAGAACCAGAAACTCTCGGCACGCCTTAAAGATATCCTCGAATGCTATGCTGATACCTACCCGGCGCTTCAGTGTGGGCAGTCCAGTTAAGTAAAACGGTTATTTTTTCTGTACCCTGATCACCCGTCACGGGCAGGTTGCATGACCGGAGACCACACCGGCTGGCGTGCCCTCGCTGGGATCATCCGCCATATATTCAAGATCGAACCGGTAGAGATGGGTAAACCGGCAGTTGCGGCACTGCACCGTGATGCTGCGGCAGCTGACCGTGATATCATGAAGCCCGGTAACCCCGCAGTTCCTGCACGCTGCCGTCACTGCGAGAGACCAGACCGGCCAGGGCCCGGGCACGGCAAACGTCCCGGCTTCGTCCACATCCTCTATCCGGGGCACAAAGACCCGGGTCGCGCCGCAGTTTTCGCAGGTGACATCGGCCCGGTTGGGCATCGCCTGGATATGCTGGTCTGCCACTTCCCGGCAGTGGTAGCAGTCAGTGCGGTAGGAGGTGTTGATGAACCGGTCGCTCATGAAGGAGTGTTGTGCATCCGGGGTATCATTAACCTGTCGCAGCAGGGAGGAACGTCCCGGCCTGACCGCTCCGATTCCGGATTATGCGGCGGTTGCACCGCATGCACCGCAATTTGGGGTTTTTTTAGGGATCTACAAAGGATTCTGCCACAAAAAAGGTAAATTTATTTAATTATAGACAATTCATGTGTACTCCATATGAAACTGCTTATGGGATTTATTATCCTTCTTGTTGCACTGGTGGCAGTCACCGGGTGCACACAGACCGCATCAACATCTGCGCAGACCACAACGCAAACGACGGTTCCGGTTACCGAGGCCATCAATGCAGCCACTCCTGTATTCACTACCACCACCCTGACAACAGTACCGGTCACAACGGAAACTCTTGTTCCAACTGTGACGGCCCCAGTGACAACCGTAACTACGGCGGCAGCGGTAGCATCCGCAACTGTTATACCGACGTTAACTCCTGCAACCGGCGTCACCAAGATCCTCATCACGAGCACCGGCTTTACACCCCAGACCGATGTCTTGATCCCTGGAACCGGCATCACCTGGATGAACACTGACAACACCACCCACGCGATCAAGGTGATCGGGAATAACACAGGTATGTTCAATTCCGGGGATATTGTTCCGAACGGAGGGTTCACATATACCTTCGGCAACGCGGGTACATTCACCTATGCCCTTGCAGATAACACGACCGTCACGGGCACTATCGTCGTTCAAGTGCCAAACACCGTACTTCACGGTTCACTTTAACGGTTACACAAAAACTACAGATTTTCTTTTTTAGTAGAATTTCCACGCTGTGATGGTCTGTTTATAGATTGTCGCAGGTACTATCCGGAGTACAGATTTTCTGGGGTCCGGTTGATATTATCAAAAAATCCCCTGACGCTTCCGTGGGAGTGTTTACATGTACTGCCCCCGCCATGTCATGCGTTTGATATCCTCCGGAGAGCGGGATTCCCCAGTCCCGGCAGTTACGTGGCTGGAACGAACCCTGCGGTACATGGATCAGATGAACCTGCCCACCGGCAGAACTGCATACGAACCCTGGAAAAATGTGAACAGAACTCTCGGGAATTTTAAGAAAAATACTGGGATTTTAAAAGGGGGGTAGGGAGTGACTTAGTAGTCGCCCATGCCACCCATACCGCCCATGCCGCCCATGCCTGGCGGCATGCCACCGGCACCGGGTGCCGGGGCGGGGGACTTCGAAGAGGCGATCACATCGTCAATGCGGAGGATCATGATCGCGGCTTCTGCTGCAGATGAGATTGCCTGGGTCTTGACACGGAGCGGCTCGACAACGCCGGCTGCCTTCATGTCAATTATCTTGCCTTCGTAGACATTAAGACCGTAGGTCTTCTTGCCCTTCTCGTGCGCTGCACGGATTTCGACAAGCATGTCGATAGGGTCGAGTCCTGCGTTCTCTGCAAGGGTGCGCGGAATGATCTCAAGGGCCGACGCGAACGCTTCGATGGCGAGCTGGGCCCTGCCGCCGACACTTGCCGCATATTCGCGGAGCCGGAGCGAGAGCTCGGTCTCAGGTGCACCGCCGCCGGCGACGACCTTCTTGTCCTCGACAACAACCGCAACAACGCGGAGTGCATCGTGGATCGCACGCTCAAGCTCATCGACAACGTGCTCGGTTCCACCACGGATAATGATCGAGACTGCCTTGGGGTTTTTGCACTGCTCGACAAAGGTCATCTCTTCTCCGGAGACCTTGCGCTCTTCTACGAGTCCGGCCTTTCCGAGCTCGTCCTTGCTGATCGCGTCAATCGACGAGACGAGACTGCCACCGGTTGCCCGGGCAAGCTTCTCCATATCGCTCTTCTTGACACGGCGGACGGCGAAGATGCCGGCCTTTGCAAGGTAGTGCTGTGCGATATCGTCGATACCCTTCTGGCAGAAGAGAACATTTGCACCGCTTGCGACGATCTTTTCGACAATGCCCTTGACCATGCGCTCCTCTTCATCGAGGAATGCCTGTAACTGCTCGGGGTGGGTGATGTTGATCTCGGCGTCGACTTCGGTCTTCTTGAACTCGACTGCTGCGTTTAAGAGAAGCAGCTTGGCGTTCGTGACCTTTTTTGGCATCGCCGGGTGAACGCGCTCCTTGTCGATGAGTACACCTTCAACGATCTCGGAGTCATCAATGCTGCCGCCGGTCTTCTTCTCGACCTTGATGTTGTCGGTGTCAACAGTGCCATCTGCATCGGCAACCATGGTGACGGCCTTAACGACGAGTTCACAGAGCTTGTCCTTTGAGGACTCTGCGCTCTTGCCGGTCATCGCGGTCTCAGCGATCTTCTTGAGCATCGCCTTGTCAGTTGGCTTGACGTCGAACGCGATGTCCTTTAAGAGTTCCTGGGCCTTCTCTGCGGCCTGCCGGTATCCTGCGGCGATAATGGTCGGGTGGACGTCCTGTTCGAGAAGTGCCTCGGCCTTCTTTAAGAGTTCTCCGCCGATGACGACTGCGGTGGTGGTTCCGTCGCCGACCTCGTCATCCTGGGTCTTTGCGACCTCGACCATCATCTTTGCGGCCGGGTGCTCGATGTCCATTTCCTTTAGAATGGTGACACCATCGTTCGTGATCACGACATCGCCAATGGTGTCGACAAGCATCTTGTCCATACCCTTGGGGCCGAGCGTGGTCCTGACTGCACTGGCAACTGCCATTGCAGCGGTGATGTTCATACCCTGGGCATCACGGCCGCGGGTACGGTTGGTGCCTTCCTTAAGAATGAGAATCTGTTGTCCTCCAAGTTGTTGCGACATAAAATTATCACCACTTTTAGCACTAAAATTGGTTTGTGGTTCTATATAAATATTCTCTAAAAAGGTTCTGGTGCAATGAAGATTGATCAACCGAACGTGCGGTTGGTGTTGCATCGCGGTTGGTAAGACCGTATTAGGTTCTGGTGCATGGCGGGGGTTGTTACTCCAATCCTGCCTTTTCTCTCAAAACGTGATCACGATATTTCCTATAGCACTTAGTGGAATCATATTCCTGCGCCCAGTTGGATTGCCCCACAATTTTATATCGAAATGTTTTGCCGTTCAGATATATTTCTGCACAATGTAAGCGGGAGCATTCGGCTCTGGCACGAAGTAAACGAATCCATTTTGGTTCTTCGCATTCCGTCCAGACGTTCGTCGCTTTCAGGAATGCATAATGAATTCGTCGGATCATTTGTTCTCTTCATTCTTGAGTGGCTCAAACCATCAGGATTGTGATGCAGTATTAAATTTAAGAAGGTTTTGATCGGTGGTAGTTGGTAAAGTACAGTAGAAGATTTATTTAGGTGATTTTATCTGTTCAGACGCCATGGCATAAAATGTTCACGCATGTGAACAGGGTATGTGGTTTCATATGGAGGAAAAAGGGCAGGCATCGTCATGTAACAATGTCCATCTGATCATCGGTATCGTTGTTGTCATCATCCTTTTTATCATTGCATTCTATGCACACCGTAATCTTGTTACTGGGATTACCGCATTAATCGCTGGCGTAATCATTGGTATGTTTCTGGGTGAGAAATGTACAATGAAAAAGTGCAAATAACCATATTACTCTTTTCTGACATTCCAACTGCGATGCAACGCGGTCAGTCAATTGCAACACCCAACCGCGAATGCAACAGAACCTCTAAAAAAATCACTCGCCCAGCATATCGAGGAGTTCAAACCCGTCCTCGATGTCATGGAGGCGCTCCTCACCGATCACCAGCGTCCGCCCGATTTTTTTCTGGTGGTGGTAATCGGTGATGATGCACATCGCGTGCTTCTTTGCGATCTTCGAGAGGTTGCTGATGAGTGCGGCCCTTTTCACCACCTTCTGCGCCGGGCCGTAGCCGGTGAGGATCGTGTGCTTGTCAAAGGTGAGGAGGGCCTGGAACGGTGCGCCGCGGAGGGTGTGGAGCTGAATCCCGAGCTGCTCAAGGAATTCGATGGGAATGCCCGGGACCTGCATTTTCTTTGACTCTTCCGGCCCGGATTCTGAAGGTTCGCGCCGGACAATATCGATGGACTCGACCACTCCCGTATTGAAGTACTCCTCAATCCTGATCGCGACATCGAGCGTCGTGCCCATCCCGCTCTCGTACTTGCTGATCGTGCGCCGTGACACGCCGAGCACCTGCCCGAGATCGCCAAGCGACAGGTTGCGCCGCTCCCGGAGATCCCGCAGGGCATCGCCATTGATGTTCACGTACAGCCCGCCGGGCGAGGCATAGACCAGCGGCGGGATCTTCTCCACAAAATAATCGTACAGCGTCGCGACGCTGATCGCGTAGATGCCGTACCGGACATAGACCGCCCCCCGCTCAAGTTCGGCCTCGCGGGCGCGTTCCCCGACAATCAGGGGCACACCCCCGAGATGCCGGGAGATCACGTCCAGGTCAAACGCCGCTTCCTCGCTCACCGAGTCGATATGCGCGACAACTTTGATCACGAGCAGGATCCCGTTGTTGCGTGCGATGAGATCGAAACTCCTCGGCCGGAGGGTAAACTTCTCGGATACCTCAAATCCCGCCGAGATCATCACACTGGTGACCAGCTGGAGCTGGCGTTCCTGAGACATGCAGTTACAAATGG
>JACTVF010000117.1 GCA_019695435.1 Methanoregulaceae archaeon
CTTGCACGGCTCACCAGCGGCTGGGTTTTATCTTCAACTTCTTTTCGGATTTCTTGTGGAAGTGATACATACATTTTTGAGACATCGATCTTGAATGCCCCGTCAATTTTGGATGAAAAATTCACGGCAAAACGGGCGAGTTTAGTATGCTCGTCATAGGTCCTGATCCGGGACCATCCGCCGCTCTGAATCATGCGATCGTTCCGGTAAATATAGAATCCCTGCTGCTGATTCCACTTTTTCGGGCCTGCCGCTTTAGAGTGAGCCTGAGCGGTGGAGAATGCTTTGCTGGGGGGTAAAATATATGGCTCAATTACAACTTCACCATGAATGCCTTCGTGTTCCAAGGGAATTCTGATGACTTCAAGTTCTTTGGTTGCCTTCTCATTTCGGGCAAATGGATCCCAAGGCTGGATTTCATTATCATTTAGAAAAATACGGATTTTTTTCCCGGGCACTTCCCCCATAAGGAATCTGTGAAAAACCATAGCGAGGTGTTCTTCAAGATCCCTGCACATAGCAATCAATTTTTTACGGGCACGTTCTGTATTGGGATTATCATATTCCAGAATGCGATCAAGTCGCTGCCATAAAACTACCGTGCCTTTTTTATTCTGAAGATAATCTGTAATTACTCTATCAAGACCGCTTTTCTTTATCGGCAGGATTTCCCAGCGATCTGTCTGGTTAACATGATCAAGATCCCATTTGAAGGATATGATCTCATTATCCGCGGAATCAGTTTTTGTCGCAACCAGCCAGTGTTTACATTGGCTGAACGACGCTGTTTTCAGACCCAGACCAAATTTACCAAGACTTCTCTCATTGTAAACGCTGGCTGAACCAAAGCGCATGGCCTCTTTTAATTTTTCAACTGACATCCCTCTGCCGTTATCAGCAATCATCACCCAAGAGTTTTCACCGTTAAATTCTACTTTGATAGAAATCTCTGTTGCATCATATTCAATCGAATTATCAACAAGTTCAGCTACTGCCGTAGGGAACTCGTATCCTAGAGATCTCAAAGAATTGATCAGTCTTTTGGCAGATGGAATTACTTCTTCGACACTATCGTTTCTTGCCAATGTTCTCTTCCCTCGGGTTCAGAAATTAATTCAGGGGTATATTACTGCGTATACAAGTGCCTCTGATATTTTTCCAAATTTTTTGATTAACACGAATATCAAATATCATTTTGAATTCCGATTAGTCCAAATCAGTCAGATTCCGGCTGGTTCTTTAATAGTTTGTTATTGTAATCGAATGAATAATAAAGCATCCGATATATCGTTCCTGAAGATCAAAAAATTTTAAATTCCAGTCCGGGCTTAGCCCACGCGGCAAGGGGCGCCAGCCCCTTTTGAGCGTCCTCTAAAAAATCCCACGGCCCCACCCCGCCTCAGGCGTGGTGTAAAGCGAAATCGTGTCCGTTTCCAATTAAAAATAACAACTCGCAATTATAACGAATCAGTACAATAAAGGGAACAACGATGAACCCAATTATCAAAGATAACCGTGAATGGTTTCAGGAGTGGGCAAACGAATACGACAACACTCTGGGGAAAGTAAAGAGACACCATAAATTGCTTGACCTGGTTGTCAAAGAATCGGGAATAAAAAGAAATGACCGGATTCTTGATATTGGTTGCGGGACAGGACTGCTGTCACTGAAATTCCTTAACAAAGCAGATTGCTCAGTCACGGCAATTGACAGCTCAGCTCAGATGCTTGAGATATTCCAGGAAAAGATTAAAAAATGCAACCTGACGGGGAAAATTCATTGCGCTCTAATGTCTGCGGAGGACATGAATTTCAAACCCCAGCAGTTTGATATCATCGCAGCAACGGTTGCGCTGCACCATGTGAAATGCAAAGAACCTGTCATTAAAAATATTTATTACTGTACAAAAGACGGCGGGAGATTCGTTCTCGGCGAAATGGATATTGATACAACGGGAAAACCGGATGACCCCAAACGATTATTGAGAATTTTAAATTACCTTACCCGGGAATATGCACTCGCTATGGAGGACGGAGGCGTGCAGGCATTTGAAAGGATGTATGACAACGGGAAGAAACATATCCTTAACGATGGTGAATACTGCATTGGAATGAGTCAATGGGCAAAACTCTGCAGGGATGCAGGATTTAAGAAAACAGAAGTCAGCCCGGTGAAAGGGTTTGAATGGTTCAAGGTACTTGTTGCGACAAAATAAAAAAGGCGATCTTTACGATCATCTGTTTTAGCACTGTCGTGGATGATACGCATTAATAGTATTGATTATTCGAATTCCCGATCTATAAAAAAAAGGCCACAAGGTCACTTTACACTACACTCAGGGAGTCCGGACCTCCCCGGCATACCGGGGGATCACATGGCAATGGCAGTGCATCACGGTCTGCCCGGTCGCTTCGTCCACGTTCGTCCCGATGGTATAACCGGCCCGGTTGTGCCCTGTACAATTTTTCTTATAAAATCCCTCGAAATCCCCACGGTTTGAAGAAACCTATTTCTTGTGAAAAATCTACATAGTCACCAGGTATCAGTTCATGACCTCAACTATTAACACCCCCCCTGTCGTGCAGGTCCCTGCCGGTGCAGCTAAAAAAACCCGGGCTGCGAGAAGGGCATCCTCAAAAGGGATCTTCGGGCTGCTCCCTGACTGGAAGATCGATACCCAGGAATTCCGGGACGAAATGCGCGATTAGAAATGGCATCTTTTTTTGCGGATTCATACGCCATCATTGAGATCCTTAAAGGAAATGAAAATTACCGGCACTACCTGGCCGGGTACTTGGTAACAACTGAATTCAACATCTGCGAAGTTGCGTTTGCCGTATGCCGGGACTACCCGGAAAAAACCCGGCAGGTAATGGCGCGTGTCCGCAAGATGGTTACCCTTGTGCCAACCACGGATGAAGATTATTGCGAGGGTGCGGCCATGAGAAGAAAAACAACAAGTTCCGGCAAAAAACTCTCCACGATCGATTGTGTCGGCTATGCCGTTTCCCGCCGGCAAAAAATCCCGTTCCTCACGGGGGATCGTGAATTTGAGGATATCGAAGAGGTTGAATTCGTCCGGTGATTCCGGACATTCCTGCAAAAAAACTCAGCTGTCCGGGGGGCGATGAGCCCCGATGAGCGTCCTCTGAAAAATCCCCCGGTGCCCGGTTTCACCGGGCATGTTCATCGTACCACGCCTGGATCTGGCTCTGGAGGGCTGCGTTGCCCTTCTCAAGGTCGGCACAGATCTTCTTTATCGCATCTGTGACCGGGGCCGGCAGGTGTGCGAAACAGGCATCCTGTGAGAGGTCCGTACGGACCCGGAGTTTTCCCTTTTCGTCCCGGGTAACGCTGACTCCCAGGGTACAGACCCGGTCGAGGGAATCCGCAGGCATGTCGGCTGCGCTTCCGGTAATCCTGAGCGCCAGCTCAATGGACTTTTTATTGTTGTCATGGTCGATTTTTAACCGGACAAGAGGAAAATGGGGTACGGCATTGACAAAATAAGCATCCTTTTCCCTGTTCACGAAGATCGAATAGTTGAACACCTCAAGTTTTTGTGAGGCAATGAGGTAATCCACAAAACTTTTGATGAGATCAGTCTGCGTAGTGTCGGTCATACATTCCTCCCGGATGACTATTCCTCTGTACAGGTTCTTGTTGATTTCCCCCTCCATAAAATTCCCGCGCTTTTTCCTGCGGGACTGTCCCTGTCAGCAGATACGGCTGTAAGGTAACGAAAGTTTACGCATTTGGCACAACATGGTGCGAGTATGCACTGTGTATACGTAGAAGGGCTCCTCGTCATGTGGGACCGGGTCTTCGACCACATGGAAGCAGGACCAGGAGAACAGGACAAGAAAGTCTGAAACGGCAGGGGAAAGTGCCCCCTGCCACTGATTCGCCGATCGGAATACAGGACGTATCGCGCGCATGGGATACCACCCACAAAAACAAAAATAATTTATACCTGTTCAAGGAAGAATAAAATTACATTTCTGGTAATTAATAATGATCATAAGAATATATATTGTTGTAAATATACTATAAACATAAAAAGAGGTGATGACATGGTTTCTAAACCCAGTATACACGTGATATGGCAAAACACAGTCTACCCCTGGTGGTGGAAAGTTGCGTACCTGATCCTGCACGAAAATTTCGGTGACCTTGTGACAAACCCGGTTGATGAGGCATTCGGCAGGGCAATCAACGCGCATGTCAATGCATACCTGAACAAGGGCACGATGCCCCCCACCGAGATTGCAGCGACGGTCATGAACCTGGCTGATGATGTCATGGCCGGCAGAAAGATGACGATCCGGGCCGGGGACTATATCGCCGTGCAGAACTACATGAAGAAGACCGCGGCTGGAAAGTAACCGCAGGAACTGATTCACGCAAAAAAGAGGGAGGCAGTAGTATCCCTTTTTTTTGCTCCTGAATACAGGAATTTTTACTCATGCCTTTTGAGAGTTTTCCTTTTGTCATCGGATGGGAGCTGACGCTTGCATGCAACCTCCGCTGCCAGCACTGCGGCTCATCAGCCGGACAGATGCGCACCAATGAACTGACGACCGATGAGGCTCTTACAATCTGCAACCAGTTCCCGGAGCTGTTTGTGAAGGAGGTGGATTTCACCGGCGGCGAACCCATGATGAGAAAGGACTGGACGACAATTTCCAGGCACCTGACCGGCATGGGGATCACCACCAAGGTCCTGACAAACGGGATACTTTTAAAACCGGATATCATCCCTCATATGAAAGAGGCAGGAATTTCCGGTGTCGGGATCAGCATCGACGGTCTTGAGAAAACGCACGACCGCATCCGTTCCCGGCCGGGACTTTTTAAAGAAATCATGGCCGGCATCGCGCTTTTGCAGAAGAACGATATCCCCGCGTCAGTCATCACGACTGCCAATTCCCTGAATATCCGTGAACTGCCGGCCCTCATGAACCAGCTGATCGAACACGGGGTTCCACAGTGGCAGATACAACCGGTTTTTGCCTTCGGGCGCGTGCTGGAATCTCCCGCCCTCCGTTTTTCCAGGGATGAGTACCTCATGCTGGGGAAATTTATCCATGACTTCTCGCCACAGGCACAGAGCGAAGGTCTGACCATATCGCCCGCCGACAGCTTCGGGTACTTTACCGGACTCGACACCAGGGAACCCCCGTGGGGTGGCTGCCCTGCAGGATGGGTCTCATGCGGGATCACGAGCGACGGCAGGATCAAGCCCTGCCTCTCGCTTCCGGACGTATATACACAGGGGGACCTGCGGAAACGAACTCTCTGGGATATCTGGTTTGATGAGACCGCGTTCTCCTTCACGCGGGGTTTTGCACGGGACAACCTCGGCCCGAACTGTTCGTCCTGCGACATGGGGGGACAGTGCAAGGGGGGATGTTCTGCCATGTCCGTTGGATATACGGGGTCTTTCCACAATGACCCGTACTGCTTTCATGCGATCTGTGGGAAAAATCAGCCGGTCCTGAAAAGGACGTGAGCCTCTTTCAGAACAAGCAGACAAAAATACCCGGAATATTTCGGGCGCTTAAGAGAAATAATAAAAATGCCTGAACCGTAGGGGAGCTCTCCGACCCTGCCATCACGTCTGGGCGATTAGCGTTCTTCCGTCAGTATCCTTTTCAGGAACTGCCCGGTATAACTCTCCCTGACCGCAGCCACCTTCTCCGGTGTCCCGGTCGCCACGATCTCGCCGCCGGCATCCCCTCCCTCGGGCCCGATATCGATGAGGTAATCGGCCGACTTGATCACGTCGAGGTTGTGCTCGATCACGACCACAGTGTTGCCCTTCTCCACGAGGTCGTCGAGCACCGTGATCAGTTTCTTCGTGTCGTCGAAGTGGAGCCCGGTGGTCGGCTCGTCCAGCAGGTACAGGGTCTTACCCGTCGCCCTCTTTGCGAGCTCACGTGTGAGCTTGATCCGCTGTGCCTCGCCGCCCGAGAGCGTCGTCGCGCTCTGGCCGAGTTTGACGTAATCGAGACCGACCCGGGAGAGCATCTCGATCTTGCCCCGGATCGCGGGGATGTTCTCGAAGAGCGCCATCGCCTCCTCGACGCTCATGTCCAGCACGTCCGCAATCGACTTGCCCTTGTATTTGACTTCGAGCGTCTCGCGGTTGTAACGCTTCCCCTTGCACTCCTCGCATTCGATGTAGACGTCGGGCAGGAAGTTCATCTCGATCTTGATGAGGCCGTCGCCTTCGCAGGCCTCGCACCGCCCGCCTTTGATGTTAAACGAGAAGCGCCCCGGCTTGTAGCCCCGCATCTTTGCCTCTTTTGTCCCGGCAAAGACCGTCCGGATCTCGTCAAAGACCTTGGTGTAGGTCGCCGGGTTCGAGCGCGGTGTCCTGCCGATCGGGCTCTGGTCGATCACGATCACCTTGTCGATCTCGGAGTCGGACACGATCTCCTTGTGCGCCCCTGCCTGCTCCCGGGAACCGTGTAACTTCTGCATCATACCCTTGTAGAGCGTGTCGTACACGAGCGTTGACTTGCCCGAGCCGGAGACCCCGGTCACGACCGTGAAAAGACCGATCGGGATCTTCACATCGATGTTCTTGAGGTTGTTCTCCGTACAGCCTCTGACCGTGATGTACTTCTGTGCCTTCCGGCGTTTCTCCGGCACATCGATCTTCTTTGTCCCGGCAAGGTACTGGCCGGTGAGCGATTTCTTGTTCTTCTGGATCTGCTGCGGTGTTCCTTCCGCCACGATGTATCCGCCATGGAGCCCGGCGCCGGGCCCGATATCGATCACATGATCGGCCGAGCGGATCATGTCCTCGTCGTGCTCCACTACGATCAGCGTGTTCCCGATATCGCGGAGTGTCCGGAGGGTCTCGATCAGTTTCCGGTTGTCCCGCTGGTGGAGCCCGATGGAGGGCTCGTCGAGCACGTAGAGCACGCCCATCAGGTTCGATCCGATCTGGGTGGCAAGCCGGATCCGCTGCGCTTCGCCGCCGGAGAGTGTCCCGGCATTGCGCGAGAGCGTAAGATACCCGAGGCCGACCTTTTCAAGGAACAAAAGACGGGACCGGATCTCTTTTATGATCTGCCGGGCGATGCCCTCCTCCTTTTCGGTGAGCCGGAGACCGGAGAAATACGCGAGGCAGCCGGAGACCGAGAGATCGGTCACATCGATGATGGACTTGTTATTGATCCGGACCGCGAGCACCTTGTCCTTGAGCCTTTTGCCCTTGCAGGCCGGG
>JACTVF010000118.1 GCA_019695435.1 Methanoregulaceae archaeon
ACCGGCCTTGGCTGGGTATTCGGGTGCAGCCGCACCGGGGCGGCCCATATCAGGGCCCGCCGGCCCTGCGAGGATGCTTATGCACTCTGGAGCGGGTCTTCCGGTGCACAGCCCTGTATCGCGTTCGCTGTCGCTGATGGCCACGGCAATCCCCGGCACGACCAGAGCAGGACCGGGGCGGCCCTTGCCGTGGATGCGGCGATCAACGAACTCGTCGCGTTCCACCGCTCGTACGCGGACGGGAACATCCCCCGCCAGCAGTTCCGGGCCGGTTTCAAAACAGATCTTCCCCGCCGAGCTACCCGGCGCTGGCGGGAGCTGGTCATGCAGGACGAAGGGAGGCGGATGCTTCCCCCAATTCCGATCCTGCTGGCGGACGAGCAGTACCAGCATTTTACCCGGTACGGGACGACCCTGATCGCTGCGCTCATAGTAAACGACAGCATTCTTCTCGGCCAGATTGGCGATGGCGACCTTGTGCTGGTCAAGCCTGACGGCAGCATCGAGTTTCCCCTTCCATGTGACCCGATCCTCGCAGGAAACGAGACACACTCGCTCTCGTCACCAGATGCCCACCTGCTCTGGAGGACGACCACGCTCGACCGGGGTGAGGGTGGCATCCTTCTTGCTGCGACCGATGGGATCTCCGACTCGTTCAACGGCGCGGAGAGCGAGGAGTTTTCGATCTTTGTCCACAGCCTCGTCGACCGCATCCGCACGTACGGGACAGAGGCCGTGGCCGCTGCGATGGCCGGCTGGCTTGACCGCTATTCGGCGGTTGCAAGCGGCGACGACATGACGCTTGTCTGGGCCTGTATCAATCCGGAAGAGGTTCAGCCGAAAGGGCCGGAGACGGATACAACGGTGTCTGCAAGAGAGGGGTGGTAACCATTCCGCTTGCGGTAGGCCAGAGCCTCCATGCCGAACAGCTCGGGACGACACTGCATGTGATAAAAAAGATCGGGGAGGGTACGCAGGGCGAGGTCTATCTCGTCGACAGCCCGGCAGGATATCAGACCGTTAAATGGTACAAACCCGAGCAGGCAACCCCGGACCAGCGGATAGCGATCTCCTATCTGGTCCGGACCGGCCCTCCTTACGGAGCAGCAGGAAAACGGTTCATCTGGCCGCTCGATCTCGTAACTGCAGTGGAAATAAAACAGTTCGGGTACCTGATGGCCCGGATCGATACGCAGCGGTTTGCCGAACTCGGCGAGGTATGGGCGCACTTAAAACCGGTCCCGGGCCTTACCGCGCTCTGCGAGATCTCCTACCAGCTCGCCAACAGTTACCGGGCGCTCCACCTCTCGGGCCACTGTTACCGGGACATCTCGGCAGGAAACCTGATGTTTGACTCGAAAACCGGTGACGTTTTAATCTGCGACAACGACAATGTCGGCATTAACCGCCAGTCACGGTGCCAGGTCTGGGGCACAATGGAATACATGGCCCCGGAACTGATCCGGGGGGAGAGCGACCCGTCGACAGAGACCGATCTCCACGCGCTCGCAGTCCTCCTTTTCTATGTATGGATCTGGCACCACCCGTTCCACGGCAGGATGGAATACCAGTACCACTGCTGGGATATCCCGGCAAAGAAACAGGTCTACGGGATCTCACCGGTCTTCGTCTTCGATCCCGATAACCCGGCAAACCGGCTGCCCGGAGACCCGGATTACACCGTCGCCCGTAAACGCTGGGATCTCTGCCCCCCCAAACTCAAAGCAATGTTTGTCCGGGCATTCACCGAAGGCCTCATGAATCCCGGGCGGAGGGTCACTGAGGGCGAGTGGCAGAACCTCTTTCTTTCCCTCAAGGACCGGCTGGTGCCCTGCCCGCACTGCCGTGCAGAGAATTTTGCGGATACAGCATCTCCCCATATCACCTGCTGGCACTGCCATAGCGGGATCTCCCAGCCGCCATTCCTTCTCATTCACCGCCCGGGCGGGAACTCCTGCCTTGCGCTTTCTCCCGGTACCACCCTGCGGTCGCGCCATATCGCACCGGGGGCCGGCATGGACGATGGGTCCCAGGTGATCGGCCGCGTCGTCCCCCACCCATCCATTCCCGGCGCAGCAGGGATCCGTAACCTCTCGGATAGTACCTGGCAGGCAGTGTTTCCGGACGGTACAACCGTGGATGTGCCCCCGGGCCGGGCCATTCCCCTCAACCCGAAAACTTCCATAACCATTGACGACATATCCTGTACCATCATGACGCCTTCCCGGGAGCAGCCATGAACGATTCCGCCCGCACCATGCTCGCACGCCTCATTTCACGGTACGGCGCCTCAGTCGCCCGTGATCCGAACCGGTGCGAAGGGTTGCTCCGGGACACCTGTCCGCAGTGCAGCCGCGAGATCTTTGTGCTCACCCATGCCGTACGGCAGCACGTGACTGATGATCTCCTCGTCCCGCGCCACACGCTTCCCCTCTCGCTCACCGAAGGGTTCCTCGCGAAAAGGCTGGAGGACGAACTCGGATTTTCTGGTGATGTGGCACGCTGGGCGGTCATAAGCTGGGCAGAAGCCCTCGGGATTGCTGATCCTGCCCCGCCCGCAGCTGCACCAAAGAAGCCTGCCGCCCCAAACCCGGTGGTAAAAAGTACGACGCCAACGAACCCGGTTCTTCGCGAGCAATGGGCCGCCGACATCAGCCATGCTTCGCGCCCAGTCCGGCTCGGGATCATTGCAAACCTCGCTGGTGCCCCAGATATGGAGAATATCAGGCTCCTCATCAGCGCACTGGAAAACGACGAATGGATGGTGCGGAGCGCAGCGTTCGATGCCCTGTCAGATCCTGAAACGGGTTCGGCCTCTGCCCTTATTGATGCGTTGCACGACACCCCGGATGGGATCGCGTGGCGGGTTGCGCTTATCCTTGGGACTCTTCGTACTCCGGATGCCATCGATGCACTCGTCCCACTGCTCGATCGTTCACCGGTCGTCCGTGATACAGCGATCTGGGCGCTGGGCGAGATCGGGAGCCGGCGAGCCGCAACGCCGCTCATGAAACTGCTTCACCACCCTGATACCGATGTCGTCCGGGCTGCCGAAAATGCGTTAAAAAAGATTGGGTGACACAGGAAGCTACGAGCGCCATACTTTTGAATTTTACAAGTAGTGGTGCTGTAGATTCTTTGGAGATATCACTCTTTGAGCAAGGTCACAAGCGTACTGGAGCAAACGGTAACAATTGCTGAATCCCATACGAAGATTAACCAATTTTTTGTTTTTTTTCTGATGCATTAAAGATCGTAACGAACAAATAAACCAACCTATCATCATCTGGTATGAAAGGCAGCGCATTCATTGTGGTCATATTTCTTATCTGTTGTGCAGTCGCCGTAGCCGGCTGCACCAGCTCGCAGACCAGCTCTTCAGGTAGTACAGCCGGTACATCCAGTACGACACCTGCTCCCAGTCTCACAACGAGCCCTACCGACGTGATGCCCTCCAACATTGCCGTAACAGTAACGGTCGGGGAAAAAGATTACCTCGGCAAGATCCCGGTGACATTCGAGGGAGGCGCCGGGCAGGGCAACGTCAATAAAATTAGTGTTGTCCTCACCCGGGTCGATGGATCAACCGAGACAGAATCACTTGGATCCGACAAAGGTGACATAGTCAATCTGGACGGGACACGGGGCAGCGGCTCCCTCTCCGGGCAGGACGATCGCGTGCAAGTATGGGTCACCATGAATAACGGTCAGACCTACGAAGTTGCTGATGTCCTCAGGGAGTACCGCTCGCGAAGCGGAAGCGGTACATAAACGGCGCTCCTTTTTTCGGTACTTGAGGACGTGGATATAAGGTATTGGATATAAGGTATGCAGGTGAACTGGCGGGAGATCCCCGCGGCACGGAATTCATTCGCCGTCCTCCGGGCAGCATGTGAAGCGACCGGCTGGTACCTGCATCCGGTCCCACAACCTGCATCTGATATTACCTGTTATTCCCTGAATTCTATCAGCGAACCCCGGTACCATGATGAGATTGCAGATGCGGACTGCATCACCGTTGTCGGGGGGCCCCATGCAACTGCCTGCTGGCGGGAGGTGTCCGCGTATGCGGATTATGTTGTTGTGGGGGAGGGAGAATACACGCTCCCACGGCTCCTTGCCGAACTGGAAGTCGGAAAGGATGAGCATATCCCCGGCGTTGCTACCCGGGACTGGTACGAACCGGCAAAAAGCAGCGTCCGGCTCGATGCATATCCCCCGTTCTCTGAAGTGATGGGGTACGTGGAGATCTCCCGCGGCTGCCCTTTTTCCTGCGGCTACTGCCAGACGCCGCAGATATTTGGTCACTGCATGCGGCACCGTTCGATCGATGAGATTGTCAGGTACGCAAACCGGTACGGGCAGGCCCGGTTTGTCACTCCCAATGCCTTTGCCTATGGCTCGGATGGGATCCATCCCCGGTTCGACAGGATCGAGCACCTCCTGAAAAAACTGTCTCACCAGATCTTTTTTGGGACATTCCCGAGCGAGGTCAGGCCAGAGTTTATCTGTGAAGAGTCGCTTTCCCTTATCACCGGTTACTGCACCAACACCAAACTGCACTTTGGAGCCCAGTCAGGGAGCGATGCCATACTCTCCCGGCTGCACCGGGGGCACACGATCGCAGAGGCGATCCGGGCGGCAGAACTCTGTTATGACACCGGGATCACTCCTGTCGTCGATTTTATTGTGGGATTTCCGTTTGAAACCGATGAAGACCAGCGGGAGACCGCCTCCGCCATACAGGAGGTAGCCCGGATGGGTAAGATCCACGTCCACCGGTTTATCCCGCTTCCCGGTACACCGCTTGCCGGGACTCGTGCGCGGTCGCTTCTTTCGGAAACCGAAAAAATCTGCGGCGAACTTGCCCTCGGAGGAAAACTGACAGGTTCGTGGAACAAGCCTGAGATAAGGTTTTTTAGACGCCGTTTGAAATAATATACCATGAAAGATGTGCTTTTGATAGCAGATCTCCATGGTCAATTCGGTAAAATTGATTCATTTCTGGAATTGAATCCGGAAGCTGTATTTATTGCCGGCGATATCACCAATATGGGTCCTGTGGACACTGTTGACGATGTGCTTTCACGCATTGACGTACCCTGTTTTGCGGTACCGGGCAACTGTGACCCCAGAGAGATCCTCGATACGCTTGAACATTCAGACGCAGTCTGCCTCCACGGTGCCCAGATAAACCTGGGCACAATGACCCTTGTAGGCATTGGTGGTTCCAACCCAACACCTTTTAACACGCCGTTTGAGCTGACCGACAAGCAGATCGATGATCTGCTCCACACCGGGATGGAAAAGATGGAAAAAACCGTCCACAACGTCCTTATCTCACACGCCCCGCCGTTCGATACGCTCGATCTTATCAATGGCGAGCATGTGGGCAGCCAGAGCATCCGCCGCCATATAAAAAACTTTGATCTGGTTTGCTGTGCCCATATCCACGAGCAGCGCGGCGTCAAGGATGTTGACGGCGTAAAAATTGTGAATCCCGGTCCCGCTATGGACGGCTACTGTGCCATGCTCCACTTCGGGAACGAGGCAAAAGATATCAAAGTCGAACTGCTCAGCATGTAGACTGGAGCAGTTCGAGATAGGATGCGAGAATCGGCTCGCCACAGATTCCCATCTCTTTTGCATACTTTTGAATTTTCCCGGTGACATCTGCACCGTCGTTTTCGGCCATGACCTCGATCTCAACAAAGGTTCCGAGACCGTCAACCAGATCCAGTGCAAACGATGTATTCCCAAGCCGGTAATTCTCCCGCCACTTGTTCACTTCTGCAGTCTTTGTAAACCCGAGCCGGTCGAGGATCTGCTCGAAAACCTCGCCGGATTCAACAGTTGTATTGAGCTCTTCGCGTGCCTTGAGCCCGTAATCGCGGAGTTTCTTTCCTTTATAGGTAACCAGAACGTGGCCGTCCGTGTACCGTACCCGCAGGGCTTCGTCGGTTGAGCCGAAATCACGGTGCGGGGCGTTATAATAAATATCGTGTTCGTGCTGTTTTCCCTGGAACTCCGCGTGCCTGTTTATAAGGTTCTGCCGGATAGGATCGAGGGAATCCACCCGCACTTTGAGTTCTATTTCGAGCATTTTTTGTGCCACACTTTTATCTGTCATTGTTGCGATTTAATATAGTCAGGTGATGTATGGCAATAAAAGAAGGAGATTTTGTTAAACTCAGTTATACCGGAACCGCGAATGGTATTGTATTCGATACCACCGATGAAGATGCAGCAAAAAAGGCCGATATCCACAGCACAACGGCTATCTATGGGCCGGTCACGATCTGTGTCGGCCAGAAACATGTTATTATCGGCCTTGATGAAGAACTTGTCGGAAAAGTTGCCGGCGATGAAGCTGATGTAACTGTCCCGCCGGAGAAGGCTTTTGGCGAACGCGACCCGAAAAAGATCCAGTCATACCCCAAAAACAAGTTCAAGGACAAACCGGTCCGCGGGATGCGGATCAATGTCGAGGAGCAGGGAGAAGGGGTTGTTGTCGATGTCATCGGCTCCAAGGTGATCGTTGATTTTAACCCGGTGCTCGCCGGCCAGACGCTGACCTATCATTACAAGATTGAGGAACTCGTGACCGATCCGCTGGAGCAGTTCAGGGGACTTATCCGCCTCTACGCCGGGAAGGACATGGAGATTACGCTTGATGACAAAAAGGCAACGGTCACCCTTCCGGCAGGGATCAACTACGACAGGCGCTGGCTCCTGTGGCGCGGCCGCATCATCCACGAAGGCTTTGAGCTGATCGAGGGTATCTCCGAGATCACGCTTGTCGAAACCTACAAGAAACCTGAGAAGACAGAAGCATAGTCCGGTCCGTCAGGATAATTATTTTTGGTAATTGCTTAATTTAAGCCACTACTATAAACTAACCATACGCGGCGAGTAGTGGATGAAGTTACGTGAGTTGGCACAATATATCGGAGATGAAGAGAAGGCTGAACAGGCCTTACTTGAATTGGGAATACTCAAACGATATACCACCTGTCCCTTTTTTGCGGAGATGATCATATAGGGAGAGTTCGAAGATTCAAGTTCACATGGTATCATTGTGGCAAGGAGTGGGGGGTTAGGCGAGGAAGTATCTTGGAGGGGCTGAAAATACCTTTCACGAAATTTCTCATGGCGATCACGTTGTTTGAGCTCGATACATCGGTGAGGGAATCAGCAAAACAGCTGGGTCTGG
>JACTVF010000119.1 GCA_019695435.1 Methanoregulaceae archaeon
GATGTCGTGATGTTCTGTACCTTCAGGTAGACCCTGATCCCCTTCCAGTCCATGAGGGTTGCTCCCGGCTCCATAATCAGGTACGCAGCATGCGGGTTCTGCTGAAGACAGGCCAGCGTGCGGTTCTTCCCAAGTCCCATGACTACGGTCTTCTCGTCAGTCATGCGGGGCGAGCCGAAGACGGCGGAATCGACGTTTCCCGCTTTGTCGGCGGTGCTGAGCGTTCCGACTCTCGGTGATTTGTTAAAGTACTCCATGAGTTTTGATGGCATAAAAAAACACCTGAATTCGTGTTGACTTCAGCGGGAGAGGAGTTAAATGTTGTGAGGGAACCGGCCCACGGCTGCACCATCAGGCAATTACCGGACCCCCGGCCGGGAGCCCCTCCTTCCGCGAGGCCATCCCCGCCGCGTCCGGTACTCAGATCATTTGCCGTCCGCCCCGTACCGATTAACTCCAAGACGCCCGGGAGTTGCACAAAATCGAACAGATGGTACATATCTGGAATACTGCAAAAAAGAGAAAAATATTTTAGTAACATGTGTCGTATTAAAATTTGTTCGTATCAGATCTAAAAAATATAACAAAGTGAAAGAGTGAAAATTATCTGATTCTGTGGTGCCCCTCAAAATGACAGATATAGAAAAGATCAAAAATTTTATCAAATATATTTCTGCAAATTCGAAAAAAAATGCCCAGGGTAAAATCCGAATGGATTTCACCGTGATCCGGAAACTTGTTGCTGACGATCCAGACACCGCTATAGCGGTTGTCAGGCTCTATTGTAAAATGGCAAAAAACGATCCAGCATATTCCCAATTTGCATGGATGGTTGCCGGCGCCTACCAGAATGTATTTGATGACGACGTTCTGATGATTACGGTCCAGCAGGCTCAAAAAAAATGATACGTATTTCAGGCTAAATGATTACTTTGCATATGCTTCTACCAGGTCCCGTGCGGTGATTATCCCTGCAAGCCGCTTCTTTTTCATAATGGGAAGCCGCCGGACATGCTGTGCAGCCATGATTTTTGCTGCTTCATGGATACTGATACCGGCAGGAGCTGTTTTCAATGGCGAGGAGAATGCTTCCCCTACCGGAGTATCAAGCGGCCGGGACTGAACAATGAATGTTGAGAGGAGGTCCCGTTCTGTAAATATCCCCGATGGCTTTTTATCACGGGTAACAATCACGCTGCCGACCCGTTTTTTCCCCATAATACCGGCTACGCTCTGAACAGTTTCATCTTCATTGACGCTGACAATCTCCTTTGTCATAAAATCATCAACAACAAGCGATGTCTCCGGCGCCATGGGCATCTCACGGATCAGGTCGGATGCGGTGATAATACCGGCAAGCTTACCGCACACAAAGACAACCAGTCTCCCTTTCTTATTGATCATGGTTCGTGCCGCCTCCCTGATCTCGAAAGGCGGGCATATCTTGATGAGTGGATACGACATAACCTGCCCGACCAGTGTTTTTTTCATGTCCAGATTGCATGCAAGAACCTTGGTGAGCAGGTCCCGCTCCGTGACGATAGCAACAGGTGTTTTGAATTTTACTACAATAAGGCTTCCAATGTGTTTTTCACCCATCGTCTTTGCTGCCTGGATCATCGGCGTTTCAGGAGTTGTCGTGATAACCTTGCGGCTCATGATTTCGCTCACTTTCAGGTGACGTTTGGATTCCTTGTAGGCCTGATCGGTCACGCTCGGGAATTCAATGACAGATTTTTTAGGTGCCGTCATAAAGATCACTCCAATGTGAGAATTGAGTTTCGGATATTAAAGATTTCGGTGCCCTTTCTCTCAGGTGAAGGAAAAACCTGATACACCGGTAACTGGCAATGAGAGGTTCTGTGGACTACCTCATCCTCGCTTTGTTCGTCTGCTCTCACTGCAGGTATACAAAAAAATCAGGAGAATTATTCCAGTACCTATGAAAATTTGCCCCAGTCCCGGGGGATATGCCACTTCGTTTTCCCATGAACGTACTCTTTGGGATCGAAAGTATCTGCAAGAATTTTCAGATCAAGAAGTTGTGAGGGTAAAATCAACAACTTGTGTGCGCCATCGGGACTGTCAAGATCCCAGAGATGATAACGATCTACACCGTCACGGGGCCGGCCGCTCGGACCATAATCCAGAGGCACACACGTCCTCTTGATCTTGCCTTTCTCGTCCGTTTGTACGGTAATGAACACACGTTTCTTCTCGTGTATTGCCAGAATAAAATCGTCGCGGAAGCTCATGGTGCACCATTTCATGGTATACTACATAATATTTTTTGTAATTGCAAACGTTCCCGGTTGAGAAGAGATTCATTAGAAAAACGTGGGATCAATAAGCGTGCATCCGGGCCTCCGGACAAATCCCCGGCAAACCGGCAGATCAAACACTTCCGGGGACTTGTTCGGGCCGGGAATGCCGGGCACCAGCGGCATCCGGGTAGATCTCCGTTCAAGACAGGTACTCACGGTCCCAGATAAGCCCGTAACGGCCTCCGTTTGCCAATCCGGCGCACCCGATTTCCGGTTCCACAGGAAATGATGTCCACGCCCACGGAGAAAACGGCAGCCTGACCGTATCTTGCAAAACCGCTCGTTTTTAAGGCCACTTAAACCTGCACTACTGTGGGCTTGTACGGCCCCTCTTTTTCCGGATGGGCTTGACGCAGGGGGATGGGGCAATGGGCCCCCGGTGCCCTGATATGACAAGATTACGTCGGCGGGACGGGAAAAAAATGAGGGCCGGCCAGATAGGAACAAGGCAGGTTCGTGCGCCCCGTGTCACCTGTCCACCTGCAGCCGGAATCGTCACTTTGAGTTTTTTTAAGCAGCTCTTCATCATTGAGAGCATAATCAGGCAGCTCAACTCGGTTCACAAGCGCCCTGGGCTTAAAAGAGAGATGACCGGCGGCTTTTTTTTCTTTTAATTTCCCCGTAATAATCTGCCGGCACTATGGTGGACAAAACAGGATTTCAATGGAGTCTGAAAACCGGTTTTTTGTACCATTGAAATCATGCCGGGGATCATCCAGATATACAGGGAAAATAAATTTGTCCATACTTATGGTGGTACTCCGGACTCCCTTGCCGAACGCTCAGCTGTCGAGGCTGGAGAGATGCGGGTCCCAAGAGCTGCTTGCTCTATTCGGGACCTGCTTAAAGACAGGATCGAAAAAGTCAGCGTACGATCTGCTTCCAGACGCATGGGGGAGACTGTTCTCCGAGATATTCCTGTCCGCAGAGGAGCTCGTGGACGAGATGCAACAGGGCAAACGCAGGTTCAGCGACGACGATGAGCGCATGCTGCGGGAATTCATCAAAGCGGACTGTATGAGCGGAGGTTCGTTTGTCGTTGACGTGATAAAAAATGGCGGGAAGATCGACCGGGCAGCCATGATCATGATCGCGGACCTTGATGACCTCACCGGAATTAAGTACAATGGCATTATGGCGATTCAGCTCCTTATCGAAGCATGCGACAAAAGAGTGAGACCGGCGCTCATCAAAAAGGCGGGCAAACAACTGCTCTCCCAGGTATATGACCAGAGGGGTATACCCCTTATTTTCATAATCTTCGGCCTGTGCGATCTGTGCGAGGAAGACCTTGACGCCCTTGCATCAGTGTTTTCAAAGGATGAGCTTAAAAATATCATGAGCAGGAGCAGGACCGGGAAAAACGCTTTCGAAGTATTTATGGAGGTCTCCGCATTGATGAAGAGATATCCCCAAATGAACCGAAATGCGTCGCTGGTACGGAATGCGTTCTATGTCCCGGCCGCGAAGGATATCCGGAAGGAAGGGTCTGAAAAACCTGTTAAAATTGAAAAAATTTCCAGTCTGCAAAAAGACAAAAAACAATAAAAAACCGGATAAAGGCAACCTGGCCGGCACCACCCATGGTCCCGGACTTGAACTGCCCGCCCCATCTCTCATTTCACTCGTGAAACCGGCTGGATTTACACCGGAGGAGTTGATCATTACCGGCTACAGGATCGTAGAGCAGTCGGGCCGGGGAATGAGTTACCGGAACAACTCGTGAAGGTGTATCCGGTACTGCCCGAGTTTCCCGTTAAAATTTGACGCCCCGATGTACATGATGGTCCCGGTCTCTGTCGCCCCAAGGATCCCACCCCTCATCGCATCCTTAACGGATGCTTCATCAACGCCATTTAAGACAATTTCATACACGGACGCCACACCTTCAGGAACCAGCGAATCGCTGATCCGATCTTTCAGGGTCGGACACCAGAGATGATTGGTACTTGCCGGCATCGGGAAACAATTATTTTTGCACCCGACCTTCGAACCGCTCGCGACAATGCCCCCCGCAAAACTGGTAATCACGCCGCTCATCCCGGTTATTTTTTCCATTGCAGCCTCAGCACCGGCAAGTGCCGACCGCTGGTCCTTCCCCATCAGCAGAAAATTCCCGCCGGCAATGCCCTTCACGGTCCCGAACCGTTCCTCTCCTGCGTACTCGCCTTCCATAACCGGGATCTTCCAGCATCTCCTGCCGCCGACCATGCACCGCTCTTCATACCGGTCGCCGAAATAATGCATCCGGGTGTAAAACCGGGTATCTGCATCGGGAAAACCGTCAAATGCAGAAGCGGTCGGTGCCGGGAGGATACACTGGGCAATCCTCGCGGCAACATTGGATTTCATATTCTTCTTTTCAGAACAGATCAAAATAGAGACCCCGGCCCTGCCATCCGGGGTCTCTTCGGGAGACAGGTATCGTTCGATCCCTGCCTCGCAGGGACACCCGATCTTGGAGGTCGCAAAACCCGTCGCTTCAGTGGCGGCCTTGTAGGCCCAATCATGTGTTGCCGCCGTGATAATGACCCGTGAAAGCCAGGTCGGGAACGCCTCGGCAAACGTGTCAAGTATCCGGGTCCCGTTGATCTCCATATCTTTCCCCCTCAACCCGGATAGACAATGCCATCCTCGGTTATGATGTAGTCCATCCGGATATCGTTCTCATCGACCGGCAGGCCGTCAAATTCCTGGCAGGCAAAGGCGATCCCGATCTTTTTTAAGGCCGTGTTTTTTGACAGGAACCGGTCATAATACCCGGCACCGTACCCGATCCTTCCCCCCGTCCGGTCAAACCCGAGCATCGGGAGGATGATCGTATCAATATCCTTGGCTTCTGCCGGGATCTCGCTGCCGATGGGTTCGGGTACGCCAAACGTGCTCGGGACAAGTGCGGAAAAATCCCGCAGGTATGACAGACGGAGGCTGACATCTTCTTTGACGATAATCGGGACAACCACCGGATTTCCCTGCCTGAACAGGGCCTGGATCAACGGCTTTGTATTGACCTCTTTTTCCTTTGAGGTAAAGACCATGACCGTCTCGCCGCGTCCGATAATTTTCATAAGATGACGAGTGATACTGGTGCTTTTTTTACGCCGGTCATCTGGTATCATTGCATTTTTGCGCTGACGCAGGATATCCCTCACCCGGGCCTTTTGTTCACTCATGGGCAGTAGTATAGCGGCGACGTATTTATGAGTTTAGATGGTCCCGGTCCCGGGATAAACGGGTCTGTTTCTCGGATCACCGGCACAAAAAATGATAAATACGATTAATCATACAAATATGATAAGTATGAAAAAGAAGAATTGTGAGACGGAGCACCTGGTAGACGAGATGATCGTACCCAGAAAGGAGAAGACCCGGCACCTCTTTGGCAGCGTGAAGGTCGGTGAACGCGGGCAGATTGTGATCCCAAAGGAAGCCCGTAAGATCTTTGGCATCAGGCAGGGAGATATCCTGCTGGTGCTCGGCGATACGGAACGCGGCATAGCGCTCGTGAAAGCAGATGCCATCCAGGAATTCGCCCGGAAGATCCTTGACAGTGCAAGTAAGCCGGATGAATAAGTGCGGATGAGGAGTTTATTATGAAAAAATCCAAAACAAAAACCGATGAGTTCGGATTCCTCATGGACAAAGCGCGGGAAGCAGGTGCCGCGGATGTAAGGATTATTGCCGCGGACGGGATCATCGTCGAGGATCGGGTCAGGCTGAAATGCAGGTCAGGCTGTCCGTCATACGGGAAATATCTTACCTGTCCTCCTCATGCCCCGGAAATTGAAGATTTCCGGCAGTATCTCCGGGATTATCGCACTGCACTTCTGGTGAAATTCAAATCCACCGCATATCTGGATGATAGTATCCGGTCCTGCCTTTTCAGTTCATTGTTTGATCCCGGGGCACAACCTGCACAAAAGGAGAAAGCCGCACGCTTCATGAAAGAAAATTCAGACAACAGCCGATACATTCACCGGATCATGCTGGACCTGGAGAGGGCAGCATTCAATGCAGGATATCCGTTCGCTGTCACAACAATCTGCGGTGCCTGCGGCCTCTGCGAGACCTGCAACATCGCAACCGGGATCTGCAACCATCCGACAATGAAGCGTTTCTCACCGGAGGGTCTTGGGATCAATGTAGTGAAGACGACTGCGAATGCCGGCATGCCAATCCGGTTCCCGGCACCCGACAATCCGGGACGGATCGCAATCCTGCTTATCGACTAAAAAAAATCCGCTCCTGCGGGAGGGGATGGAACTACACTGCGGGATGCAGGGAAAAAATGGCGAACCGTATGGAAATGAAGGAGAGTAAAGGTATGAAAATTGTTGTATTGAACGGCAGCCCGAAGGGCGATATCAGTGTCACGATGCAGTACGTCGCGTATATCCGGAAGAAATTCCCGGAACATACGTATGAAATTCTCAACGTGGCGCATGAAATAAGAAAGATCGAGAACGATACCGCGGTCTGGAATAAGACCATCGAGAGCATCCGGTCCGCAGATATGGTCCTCTGGGCATTTCCGCTCTATGTCATGGTCGTCTGTTCCCAGTACAAGCGCTTTATTGAACTCATCTTCGAGAGGAGTGCCCAGGATGCATTCGCCGGGACCTACGCCGCATCGCTCTCGACATCGATCCATTTCTTCGATCAGACCGCCCATGCCTACATCCATGCCATAAGCGACGATCTCGGCATGAAGTACCTCGGGTTTTATTCCGCGGACATGAAGGATCTCTTATCCGGGGAGGAACGGACGCGCCTGGAGAAATTTGTATCTCTTCTTGTCACCGCAGTACAGGAAAAGATGCCGGTCCAGCGGGAGAACGCCCCGCTTGTCTTGCCGTCCCTGGTTCTGTTGAGATGATCAATCTCCATGATGTGAATATTAAGGGCGGCTGTCTCGGGTGCTGCCAGTGCGCCTATGACAATGCCTGTGTATATACCGACGGGTACGTGGACTTTTACAAAAACAAACTGGTACCGGCGGATATCATCATCATGGCAGGTTCGGTGCACGACCGGTATCTCTCATCGGCATGGAAACAGTTCTTCGACCGGAGTTTTTTCAAAGGGCATACCCCCGGCCTCGAAGGAAAACAGATCGGCTTTGTGATCGCAGGGCCCCTCCGGCAAATCCCAAACCTTAAAGAGGCACTCACCGCATGGGCGGACAACGCCAGGTGTCATGCACGGTTTGTCACGGATGAGGTTATGAGTTCCGGCGAGCTTGACACCCTGCTCGATGCCCTGGCAGCACGTCTCGTGCAGGCAGCAGAAACCGGCTACATCCCGCCGCATACCTTCTACGCGGTCGGCGGCCACAAGATATTCCGGGACAGCATCTACGGGGGAATGAGGTTTGTGTTCCAGGCAGATTACCGGTACTATGTGGAGCACGGATTGTTCGATTTCCCGCAGTCTGACCTGAAGACCCGGCTGATCAATGCAATCCTCATCCCGTTGACAAGGATCCCCGGTTTCCGGAAAAAAGTGTTCGCCGATATAAAACACCACATGGTAGAGCCCTTCGAACCGGTGCTCAGGGATGCCTGAGATCAGGAGAATACGATGAAGAGCGTGCGCATCCTGCAGGGATTTGTCCCCCTGATCGTCTATGGATTACTTGCTGGAAGTTCTGTCGCGAGCGTCATTGTCGCACTGGGTGCTGCATCGATCATCACCGTCATAATCGGTTTTTCTGATCTCAGAAAAGGCATGATCCTGACCTGGGCAAACCTGGTGCTGTTCTGCTCCCTGCTTATCGCTGTCGGCATTCTGGGCATGACCGGGATCCTCCCCATTATGGGAATGCTGATCTATGCGGCACTTGCAGCAGTCACCTTCGGATCAATCCTTGTAAAAATCCCGTTCACCCTGCAATATGCACGGAACATGGTGGACCGGACGCTCCGGGAGAGACCGGCTTTTATCCGGGTAAACGTCCTGATGACTGGTGTCTGGGGAGGTATCTTTGTGATCAATTTCATCCTGGATTATTTCGCGTTCGCATACCCTCACTCTGCCGGGGGGATTACCCCGCCGCTCACGTATCTTTTCCTCATTGCCGGGATTATCTTCACGATCTGGTACCCGGGACATCTGAAGAAAAAATATGCTCCTCTATCAGCGCAAAGCGACACGTAAGAAACGGGTATTACAGGATACTTACCCGGCTTTATTTTTCCACGCAAAATAACCGATGACCGCGATGATAATGATCGCGATTGCAACAAACGGGACTATACAGGGGTCATTCCCACAAACTGCTTCCATGTACCAGGATCAGGTGTTTTTGTGGATAACGCCGGCGTTGAGTGAAAATATTTTTGCCATCATTT
>JACTVF010000120.1 GCA_019695435.1 Methanoregulaceae archaeon
TTTTACGGCAGCCGGTTCAACCAGGTACTGGCGCACCTGACAAAAGGCCTGCTTGGCCGGGTTCAGGTCAGGTACGACGATTATCGGGTGCGGGTCATGCGGGCCGGAAAGACCGGTGCCGCCGCGAAGGTGGCAGGCGCGGTCCGGGAGATCCCGGCACTCTCCATGGAAGAGATCGCAGGTTTCCTCCCACTGCCGTCATCGGAGTCTTGGAAGTTTGCCGCAGCGCTCCCGCCGCGGGATTTCCAGACAATGGTGCTTGCGGATTATTACCATATCGGAGAGTTTACGCAAACCCTCGTACATGTACCGGTCATCCTCATGCCGGATCCAGAACCGGAAGCACCGGTGACGGCTGACGAAATGTGAGTGTTCCCGCCAAGGCCACCGTAATGGTATCATTCCTGTTCCGGATCAGCTTTAAACGATCATTCCAGTACATATTCTTACAGCAACAATGAGGAGGGTTCCCCTAATGAAACGCATTCTTCTTCTCTGTACGGCAATTGTTTTTCTCCTGCTCATGGCAGGATGCACCCAGACTGCACAGCATGTTCAGCCTGCGGTCACTGCAACGCCGGCACGGGTAGTTGCAGTGTCACCGGCGACAGCAGGTACCTTAACCACTGCACCCATAGTGACGACAACCTTTGGGGTCTCTGACAACACGATCATTATCAAAGACATGGCGTATACACCGGCGCAGATCACGGTGAAGGCCGGCTCGACCGTGCGATGGGTCAACGAGGACAAGATCGCGCACAGGGTTCTCTTTCTCCCGGACGCTAAGATTGATACGTTTGTCCTTTCCTCCGGTCAGACGTTCTCCGTGAAATTTTACAACGCTGGTATCTACAACTATTCCTGCAGTATATACCCTGATATGCAGGGCTCTGTCGTGGTGACCTAGCGATGCTGCAGGAAATCTCCTTTTATCTGATCTTTGGAAAACCGCTTATAATGTACCTTGGGATCTTGACGCTTACCAGTTTTCTTGTTACCGCCCTCATTGCTGTTATGAACCGACGTGGCATCCACGTGATCTCCTTTGGGTGGCACCCCCGGCTTGCCATGTTCTCCATAGGGTGTGCGATTGTCCATGGGATACTGGGCGTACTGTTGTTTTATTGATCTTTTGAACGGTTTCGCCAGAGAGACGTGGCATCACACCCCTCCCTAAGAACTGAGGATGACAGGGAAATATCCCGGCGCGGTTACCGGAGGTTCCGCTAAAGGAATCCGTGCCTGCTAAAAAACGTTTCCAATCCCGGGTCAGTAACCGGCCAACCTAATGAGCGAACCGACGATGATACCAAACATGGAGGAGGATGCCGACATCAGTCCGAGCAGAACATACCCGGCTACTACTCCAATCTTCAAGGGAATATAGGTACGGTTGATGTTTAAGCGCCGTACCGTACGGAAGGATCTGACCTCGGCAGAGATTTTCGGTTTGTTCTTTTTGATCCGGAACATGAACTTCACCTCAGGACCAATCATGGAATGCAATATGCAGGAACTGTACTGAATATCTGTGGGTAAGTTATACTATGAACAGGTTATATTTAATATTTTTGAATTATGGGAAATGGGAAATACGCTGAAATTTTGGTTTTAATCTCAATCTGGGACAAAAAATGCAGAATTTTTGAATTTTTCAGAGAGGGCCCCCTCAAAAAGTAGGAACAAAGGTTGTTGACGCCGAGGGGGAGATTTGAACTCCCGAGGCGCGAAGCGCCAGTAGCTTTCGAGGCTACCGCCTTCCCGGGCTAGACTACCTCGGCACCCGGTTCAGATCATTTTCTTTGCGATTCCACTAATAGTTATCTGCCCTGCACCGCGCGGCACGAATGTTGCCGGACACAGGATCAGACATGTACTATACAGAGCCGGAAATGCAAAACAGCTAAAAAATGGCTGGATATTCTTGTCCGGGTCTATGCCATGGGCGGCATGCCCGGAGCTTTCTTGGACTGCGTGATCATCATATCGTCGACACGGATCAGCATGATGGCTGTCTCCGATGCGCTCTCGATCGACTGGCGCTTTGAGCGGAGCGGTTCGAGGACACCCTCGGCCTGCATATCAACAACCTCACCCGTGTAAACGTTAAGGCCGGCGGTCTTCTTCCCCTTCGCATGGGCGTTTTTGAGCGCCACCAGCTTGTCAATCGGGTTGTACCCCGAGTTTTCTGCAAGGGTACGGGGGATGGTCTCAAAGGCTGTTGCGTATCCCTCAATAGCGAGCTGTACCCGGCCCCCGACTGTCTCGGCATAGTCGCGGATTTTCATCAAGAGCTCAGTCTCAACGGCGCCGCCCCCAACAACATACGTGCCGTCTTCGATTGCGTCCATAACCACGCGGGTGCCATCAACCACGGCACGTTCGAGTTCATCCAAGAGGTAGTCGCTTGTGCCCCGCACAAGAATGGTAATGGTCTTGGGGTTCTTGCAGCCGGAGATCCGCGTGATATCGATATCATTGTCTTCTTCGACAGCCTCGGCGTGGCCGAGATCCTTTGCGGTCAGATCTTCGGGCTTGTTGACAATATTTGCATTCAGCGCCCGGGCGGCGTACTTGAGGTCCTTTTCCGGAACATCCTCAACGGCATAAATGCCATGCTTTGCTAGGAAAAACTGAACCGGATCTGCGATTCCCTTCTGGCAGAACACTACGTTCGCACCGACATTCATGATGGCATCGGCAAGTTTCTTTAAGGTCGCCCGCTCCTGCTCGGAGAAGGCAGCAATCTGGTCGGCAGTTGTAATCTTGATCTTCGCTTTTACTTGGGTTTTTGTGATCTCCATAGGTGTTGCGATGAGCGCGACTTTGGCCGCTGTGACCTTCTTTGGCATGTCTTCGCTTACCCGTTTCTTGTCGAGGACAATTCCCCGGACGAGTTCGGCGTCGTCCATTGACCGGCCCTTCTGCTTCTTGATCATCACGTCGTCTTCATCGGCAAGATACTTCCCGTTGACCTTCTCTGCAATGGCCATCACTGCGTCTACGATGATACCATCCAGTTTTCCCTTGACCGATTCGATCGACTTGCCGGTGATCGCGGTGTCGGCAATTTTCACGAGCGTTTTCCTGTCCTTGGGGTCTACCTTAAAAGATAGGGAGGCCGTGATCTCGAGCGCCTTTTGCATACCCAGCCGGTATCCCTGTGCGATCACGGTCGGGTGAATGCCCAGTTCCAGCAGGTGCTCTGCCTGCTCCATTAACGAGCCGGCGATGACAACTGCCGTGGTGGTTCCGTCCCCAACCTCGTCATCCTGGGTCTTTGCCACTTCGATGACCATCTTTGCACCGGGGTGCTGGACCGAGATCTCTTGTAATATCGTCGCTCCGTCATTGGTAATGACAATGTCGCCGGTCGAACCTACGAGCATCTTGTCCATGCCCCGGGGACCAAGCGTTGTCCGGACCGCGCCGGCAATTGCCTTTGCGGCCATGATATTCGAGCGCTGGGCCTCCTTGCCCGTGTTACGCTCCACATTGTCTTTTAGGATGATAATTGGTTGACCAGATAACATAGGTGATCCTCTAGTGCTGTAAAAGGTGGAATTGAACTTCTATATATATTAATCCCTTAAGGGTTCTGCAGAAAAATAAATGGTTAATCAATACGGGATATTTTGAAGAGCGAATAGACCGGTACGCCATCGATGTCCTTGATGCCGCGCTTATCAAAGATCACCCAGATCGCGACCGGGATCGCCCCGTGTTTCTTGAGGTACTTGACTACCTCCCGCATCGTGTTACCCGAGGTGATTACGTCATCGATAATAATGCAGCGCTCATCTGCCACGGGAGCAAAGTTCCCGCTGATCGATCCGACCGGATGTTCGCTCGCGTTCTGCTTTGAAGGATGGTAGATCGCAAGCTGTGCCGCCTCCTGCACGGAGATGACCGTCGCAAGCGGGATGCCTGAAAGGGCAATACCCACGATGACATCGGCGGCTGGCGATGCCGGGTCTTTCTGCGCACCGTAGTATCGGTTCAGCAGCATCAGGGAGATCCCGTCCAGCAGCGGCGCCTGGCTGCTCACCGCTGTCCAATCGATATGGACATCCTTTGGTGCGGCCGTTCCTCCGTTTGCCTGGGTCAGAAGCCAGGTCACCGTTTCCATGGAGAGCGAGAGCTCGTCCGCAATCTGGCCGGGGCTGTGCCCCTCGGATAACAGGAGTTTTGCCCTGGATATCAGATCGTCAAGGGAAGACATGCAAAAAAGATTTGTGGTAATCTATTTAAGTTTTCGTTTAATATTTGAGCCGCAGACCGGGCATTCCCCGTCGGTTTTGAAATAGCGGCCGCAACCGCTGCACCGGTATTTCCACGCGATCTTTTTTGCCGCCCGCTGCCGGAGCGGCTGCACGGCAATCCCAAGATCGGCCGCAACGTTCTGGATCGCAAAGTCGTCAGTGAAGAGGGTTGCCCCGAGTGCTCCGGCAAGGGCAATGACATCGCAGTCAGTACCGGAGATCACCGGACGGTCCCCGGTCTTCTCTGCGGTTGCCCGGATCCGGCTGAGCTCGTGTGCATCCGGCAAAAGTACTTGGAGCCCGGCAGCCACAAGCAGGTCGTACCGACACTTGCTTTTGAGATCCACCAGTTCCGCAACCACGGACGGCGTCGTGTAGCACTCGCCACTGACCGGGTAATCCGAAAAAAAAACCGTGGCATCGAGGACACACTTCATGATAACCCGCACCTGTGCCGGGGAATGATCCGGGCCTGTGGTCAGCTCCTGAACGAGGCCGCAATACGGTTGGCAGCGGAGAGCCGGCTGCATCCCCGCTCGATGGTGTCGCTGCAGAACACGTCCCGGATCCCGCTTGCCTTCAGGTGAGCATATGCGCCGCCGATCAGCACACCATGGACGCAGGCAGCGTAGATCTCCGTTGCCTCCTGCTGGTACAGCATGCCCGCCGCCGTCGCGATCGTGCCGCCGGTCGAGATAATGTCGTCCACAATGACCACCGAGCGCGAGGCGGCACAGAGTTTCTTTGGTGCCATCTTTACCTCGACTGCTGAGAGCCGAGTCTTTTCCAGATGATCGCAGTCCCATCCTTCCACGGACGCAACATCCCGTGCAAAGGCAAGTGCCCCGTCATCTGGAGCGAGGATCAGGGGGTCGGACAGGTTCATGGACCTGATGCAGGCCCCCAGATCCTTTGCAAGCGAGAGATTGGTGGTAGGTACACCGAAATATTTCAGCACTGCCGGCTCATGGATATTCACCGTGATGCAGTTCTCCACTCCTTCCGCGAAGGCGCGGGCGATGGCACGGGCGCTGATCGGCTCCCCGCTCCTGAACCGTTTGTCCTGGCGGGCATACCCCATGTAGGGGATAACCAGGTGATTTCTGGAGCCCTCGCAGGCATCGATCAACAGGAGCAGCTGGACGAGCGCATCGCTGTCGGTGACGCTCCCGACAATAATGGTTTCATCGTCAAGTTCTCCGGCTGCAAGGTAATGCTCGCCATCAGGGAACCGCGAGAATTTTACATCGACAATGGCTGTGTTTAACTCCTTGGCGATACGGGCGGCAAGAATCTGGGATTTTTCCGTGCTGATCACTTTCATAATAACGTACCTGTCCCTTTCTGGCGGGTGTGGGTGATCCTTTCCCTGCCTAACTATTACACCCTGCTGGTTGTATTATTTTTGCATGAATTTTGAGGAGTGGGCAGGAATTTTGCATAGTGCTGAAAGTACTTAAACTATCATGCGTCAAATTATATGGAAACTGAAGGGTAAAAAGAGGTAAAATCTCCAATGGAAAATTCGGAACCAGCAGTACCGGCGAGCGATGAAGCAGTTTCTCAGGTCCCGCAACCGGAGCCCGCAGCACCCGGGGCAGCGGCCCCCCAGCCTGATGCAACGGGGCAGGCAGAAAAAGTTGTTGAAGGGGCATCCTCCCAGATCGAGGTCCCGTCAAAGCTGATCGATCAGGTGATCGGCCAGGAGCGTGCGGTCGAAGTGATCCGGAAAGCCGCGATCCAGCGCCGGCACGTCATGATGATCGGGAGCCCGGGAACCGGCAAGTCGATGCTTGCAAAGGCGATGGCCGAACTCCTGCCAAAAGAGGAACTTCAGGATATCCTTGTCTACCCGAACTCCGATGATTCCAACAACCCGATCATCCGGACCGTTGCCGCGGGACGGGGCAAGCAGATCGTCGCCGCCCATAAGATCGAGGCCAAGAAAAAGATCCAGTTCAGGAACACCCTTCTCCTGATTCTTGTCATTGGCATTATCGGTTATGCGTTCATTACATACCAGTGGCTGATGGGTGTCATCGCCGCTGCGTTCGTCTTTATCGCGCTCCGGTACACAACGCCCCGCGAGGAGGCGATGGTGCCCAAGCTGCTCGTCTCCAACGATGTGAAGAGTAATGTGCCGTTCATTGACGCCACCGGCACCCACGCCGGCGCTCTCCTTGGGGATGTCCGTCACGACCCGTTCCAGAGCGGCGGTCTTGAAACCCCGGCGCATGATCGGGTGGAGGCCGGTGCGATTCACCGCTCGAACGGCGGGGTGCTCTTCATCGACGAGATCAATACGCTCGACCCTCACTCCCAGCAGAACCTGCTCACTGCACTTCAGGAAGGGGAATTCCCGATCACCGGCCAGAGCGAACGCTCCAGCGGCGCGATGGTGAGAACCGAACCAGTTCCCTGCAGGTTCGTGATGGTCGCGGCAGGAAACCTTGACGCCATCCAAGGTATGCACCCGGCGCTACGGTCCCGTATCCGGGGCTATGGGTACGAGGTTTACATGGCCGAGAGCATGGATGACACACCGGAGAACCGCGAAAAATATGTCCGGTTCATTGCGCAGGAAGTCAAAAACGACGGGAAGATCCCGCACTTTGACAAGAGTGCCATTGATGAGGTCATCCGTGAGGCCCGCCGGCGCTCGAACCGCAAGGGGCACCTGACCTTGAAGCTCCGTGACATGGGCGGGCTCATCCGGGTCGCCGGCGATATTGCCCGGCAGGAAGGAGCGACCCTTACCACTGCCACGCACGTGATTGCGGCAAAGACGACCGCGAGGACCATCGAGGACCAGGTCTCGGATGAGT